>JBLING010000040.1:0-11742 GCA_047639155.1 bacterium | reverse complement strand
GACTTATTGGGAGGTGAATTATTTTATGAAAGTGAGTTTGGTAAGGGCAGTACGTTTGGATTTGTATTAAAAAATTAACAAAGTAAAATGAAAACAATTTTAGTCATTGAGGATAACGAAGAGATTCGTGAAAACCTCTCAGAAATTTTAGAATTAGACGGATACACCGTTATTAAAGCTGAAGATGGTAAGATAGGAGTTACAATCGCTCAGCAACATCTGCCTGATCTAATATTGTGTGATATCATGAAGCCAAATTTAGATGGCTACGGGGTGCTTCATATGTTAAGTAGAAACCCGCAAACAATGCGAATTCCCTTTATTCTCCTTACTGCAAAAGCAGAAAAAATAGACATTCGTAAAGGAATGAGCTTAGGTGCTGATGATTATATCGTAAAGCCTTTTGACGAAACAGATTTACTTACTGCGGTCGAAAACCGACTGCGTAAATTCGAATTAATTCAAGACTCAAATGTAAAGGCGGTTAGTGCTACTAAACCGGACTCAGAACTGTTTCCAAATTGCTATATAAAAAACTACAATAAGAAGGATTTGGTCTATCATGAAGGTGAAACCCCAACCAATGTTTACCAACTACTATCTGGAAAACTGAAGTTGACACGTTTAAGTGATGATGGAAAAGAAATGGTATTGGATTTATTAAAGCCTGGCGATTATTTTGGTTATTGGTCAGTTTTGCAAAAACAAACAACCACTGAGAGTGCGGAGGCTTTTGAACCTTCTCAAGCAATGTTAATCCCAACAGCAGACTTTTTAGACGTGCTTGAGCATGAAAACAATATCGCTTCAAAATTCATCAAATTGTTAAGCAACAACTTACTAGCACAACAGTATAAAATCGTGGAACTTGCCTACAACTCTGTCAGAAAGCGTGTTGCTAATGCTCTTGTGCAATTGGTCGCCAAATATGCTGACGACCCGAACAAACCGTTCAGCATGGCAGTATCTCGAGAAACACTTGCAGGAATTGCTGGCACTTCGGTAGAATCTGCAATAAGAATGTTGTCTGAATTTAAAGCTGACGGCTTAGTAATTGTCGACAAAGCAACAATTACAGTGACACAGTACGAAAAGCTTAAGAACGCCCCGTACTAATTATCAAGTAGATTTTATGTATGTATCAACGTGTCTTTCCTTTTTGGATGGATAGATATCGTCAATAGTGACCAAAATTCCTGTTTCTTCAACATTACCAAAGTCGTCGTTCAACGCGGTTCCAAACACTTTCATTGTTGGAGACAACTGCATATAATTATTAATTAGCGGTGGAATATTTTCATCTTGATTGCGTACAAATTTTGTTAAAAGTTTATGGGCTTCTTTAAAATCTAAGTTTGCTATCTCCTGCTGGAATTTTGTCAAATCTGTGTGCTTCTGCAAGGCTTTAATTGGTCTGACTAAACCCTCTTTATCCGGAAAATACATATCCAAAAAGGTCAGCACTGCATCTCTCGCTACCACATCGTAATTGCTATACATGGTGACTTTGCCAAAAAAATGTCGAATGTGTGGATTATCAACCGTAATGGCGCCTAAACCGTCCCACAAATTATCCAGTGCAAAAATCCCGCGTCTTGAGCCCAACTTAGGCTGAAAATTGGGCTGAACCCAACTCCTACCCAACTCTATCGTTTGTGACAAATAATTGTCGATAAATTGATCAGAGAACTCAAAGTAGTGCGCTGTTGAAAGTTCCATCGGATTTGTGTGCGCTATTTTGGAACAATCAATATACCGATATCCTCCAATAATTTCCTCCGCCTCTGGCGCCCAAAGAATTAATTGCTCATAACAATTTTCGCTGGTGTCGAAGGTATCAATATCCTTTGATTTTCCAGTCCCCCCTCCAGAAGATGCAAAAGTTACTTCCCGTAACCTTCCAATTTCCTTCATTATCATGGGGCTGTTGTGGTGATTTACAATATATATTTCGTTTCCCGCCTTATTTGTAGTGCGCACAAAGCGCTCTTTTGTTAATTCTGACTTAATGATATCAGTTGGTATTGGCTCAATTATGTAGTCTAATGGTTTATCCATTTGATGGTTTCAATTTGTATACCTCCTGTTTTACCCATTCCGCCCATTGTTTGTCTGTTTGATAGGAATCAAAAGTTTGTGATTCTATCGCCTTTCCAAATGTAATACGAATGGTTTTATTCTTTTGCTTGAATAATTCATTAACAAGGTACAGCATTTCGATGTTCACTTTAATCCCCAAAGCCCTTCTAAATCTAGCAAGTCGATAAAAGAAATTACTTAAAGAGCCATCCAAATGTACTGGAACAACCCTTTTTTTGTACTTTTTTGACTGGGTGACAAATGTTTTTTTCCAATCCAAATCAACGATCTCTCCGTCCACTTTTCGACTTACTAATCCAGCAGGAAAAATAAAGACTGCTTTTTCCGACGCAAATAAGGCATCAACTGCTTGAAGAGACTGTTTCACGTTGTTTCCATGTTTATCCACGCCAACAAATAACCCTTTCATATTTTCGAGAGTGAGCAAGATATCGTTTACAATAAACTTAATATCCGTCCTGTATTTACTTAAAACAGTCACCAAAGCCATTGCATCCATTCCCCCCAGTGGATGATTAACAACGAAAATAGCGCCTTTATCCATTGGAATGTTCTCTACGCCAACGGGTTCGAGTTTCAGTTTAAATCGATCTGCGATTTCAGAGCAAAAGGCTTCGTCTTGCAAGTTTTTGTTCTCCTCAATAATCTGATTGATTTCATCTTGATGTAGAATTCTTTTTAAGTATGCGATTACAAAATTAGGTAATCGTTTTAAAAGCCTCTCATTTTTGGACGCAATAATTCGTTCTACATCTACAAACTTCTTATTCATATTCGCAAGGCGAATTTACATGATTCAACGCGACAAATCTTTCAAAATGATTCAACAACTCCATCGTTAGTATCGGCCAATTTCGAAATCCTCCATATAAAAGACAACATGCTACCTGGTCAGTAGCTTTGCCCCTTTTAAACAGTTGACTAAAATACTTTGTAGACCCATCAGATTCGACTTCCTTTGTAATCATGGATTTCTTTGTACACGAAACGTCGGTTATTGATGACGGTTGCACTATAGGTAAAGGCACAAAAATTTGGCACTTTAGTCACATTATGCCGAAGGCTGTTCTTGGTCAAAACTGTAACATTGGACAAAATGTTGTGATTAGCGCTAAAGTAACATTAGGCAACAACGTTAAGGTTCAAAACAACGTAAGCATTTATACAGGTGTTGTTTGTGAGGACGATGTTTTTCTGGGTCCAAGTATGGTATTTACAAACATCATTAATCCCCGTAGCGCTGTTATTCGTCGCGATGATTACCTAAAAACTGTTGTAAAAAAAGGCGCTAGTATTGGCGCAAATGCTACAATCGTATGTGGAAATGACTTAGGTGAATATTGCTTCATAGGTGCTGGAACGGTTATTACCAAAGCAGTACCAGCATATGCATTAATGGTTGGTAATCCTGGCAAGCAAATTGGTTGGATGAGTAAATTTGGACACAAATTAGATTTCGATAATAACGGCTTTGCGACTTGCATTGAAGGCGGTGAAAAATATCGGTTATCCGGGAATAAAGTAGAGTGCATACATGAGTAAAATGCTAGTAACTGGAGGTTTGGGTTATATCGGTAGCCACACTGTTGTTGAACTACTTCAATTGGGAGAGTCAGTCGTGGTCGTCGACAATTTGGCGAACACAACCAAAGATGTTATCCAACGGATTCAGAAGATTACTGGAAAAACATTCTCCTATTACAATGTGGACGTTTGCGACACTCCTGCATTGGAATCTGTTTTTGATACGGAAGCAATTACGAGCGTAATTCATTTCGCTGCTTATAAAGCAGTTGGGGAATCTGTTGAAAAGCCCGTTGCGTATTACCACAATAACTTAACTGGATTAATTTCTCTTTTACACTGCGTAAAAAAATACAAAGTAAGCTCCTTGGTTTTTTCCTCCTCTTGTACCGTTTATGGAGACACCAAAGAGAGCCCTATAACTGAAAGTCACCCTATTGTTGATGCTATTTCACCATACGGAACGACCAAAATAATAGGTGAAGCGATTCTATCAGATTTCACCAAATACTGTCATACAAAGGTTGTTTGCTTGCGATATTTCAACCCTGTTGGAGCCCACGAATCTGCTTTAATTGGCGAGTTACCGCTTGGCGTGCCATCCAACTTAATTCCGTATGTTACTCAAACCGCTGCCGGAGTTAGAGAAAAGTTAACCATTTTTGGCAATGATTATAACACGCCTGATGGAACCAATATTCGTGATTTTATACATGTTGTAGACTTAGCAAACGCACATGTTAAAGCCGTAATATTCGCCAGAAACAACGATTTTTCAATTGATATTTTCAATCTTGGAACAGGCGTTGGTCACTCAGTATTAGAAGTGGTTGAGGCGTTTGAACGCGTCAATAATCTCACCTTAAACTACACCTTTGGACCAAGACGGCAAGGTGACGTAGAGCAAATATGGGCTGATGCCGGAAAAGCTAAAACTATATTGGGTTGGGAAACCGTATTGGATTTAGATGAGATGATGCGTTCTGCATGGGCATGGCAACAAACGCTAAAAACCTAAAAGAACAATTTGTCAACGAACACCCACCACACTAGACCGGGTACCATAAATATAAAATCTCCCCAAAACCTATACTTTTCTCCTTCTGCAAAACGCTCTTCTTGAATGTGAATTACAAGTAGTATGTTGAGCATTATGAGTAATGCAATGCTTATTGGTAGTTTAATAGGACTCATGATAAAGAAGGTCCAAATGGCAAAACACATGAATGCACCAGACAGCCCATACATAATTGCCGTTTTGGTTTGATCTAACCCCCATTGTGTAGCAGCTGAGACCAGTCCGTTACGTATGTCATTCGAATAATCATGGTACGAAAACAACAACAAGTTCGTAAAGTTGACCAAGGTCATACTGATAATCATTAGAAATGCATCAACAGATAATGTCATATCACCAGCGATTCCGGGCAACATAACCATTCCACATGCAACAATTACAGAAACTATAAATTCCTTAGGCAAGAATATATTTTGAGTTTTCAAATAATGAACGACAATAAAATATACTCCTACTATAGCAGCCAATGCTGCTCCGGCTATTAATAGTTTCGATGGTAAAAAAGCATACGCTATGTAAGCGTTGAAGAGCATAAGCGCCGCAATTGTTGGAAAAATAGTGTTCCGATACTTGTAGTGAATTAAATGTCTGATGGACGATGATTCATCCTTCATTTTAAATCCATCTAAAATGTGATCGAGCGTATAAATTATCCAAATGGTTGACGCCAAAAGCCAATAAAATGAGATACCCAATTGGGCTTTGTAAATCTTTCCAAAAAAATATGAGGTTGAAATAGATCCAGATACAACCAATAGGCTGAAACAATTTACAAATTCCGTGACACTTAAGTTAGAAATTCGCAGGTCAGAACGAGAAGAAATCATGAGACTATGCCTCGGCTACGACTTCTTTTACCTCAGGATAGATACGTCGGATGCTTTCTTCAATCCCAGCCTTCATCGTTATGTGACTAATCTCGCAACTGCTGCAGGCTCCTAATAATTTTAATCGAACTATATCGTTTTCTACACTTACCAGTTCAACATCTCCTCCATCCGCTTTTAGAAATGGTCTGATACTATTAAGTGCTTCTTCGATTTTCGCTTGTGTTTCGCTGTCCAAGACTGTTGTATTAATATTCGAAGTTACGCTAATTTGATAAACTGGCAATCCCGTTCTTTATCGCTACTTGTCGGGCAAGTTCTCCGGCCAATAAATCGTAAGCCTTCCTTACTTCATCCGTCTTTGCTATTGCCTCGCCACTGTCGCCTGAAGCTCGAATTGATTCAACCAGCGGTATCTGTCCGAGGAGGGGTAATTTAAATTGATCGGCCAAGGCTTTGCCTCCATCCTTACCAAATAAATAATATTTTTTATCTGGATTGTCTTCTGGGCTGAAATAACTCATGTTTTCAACTATACCAAAAACCGGCACGTTGATGTTGGGGTTCAGAAACATATTAACCGCTTTCTTGCAATCAGCAAGTGCTACAGTTTGTGGTGTCGTAACAATTACAGCTCCACTTACAGGAACTTGTTTCGCAATTGTTAAATGTATATCCCCTGTTCCAGGAGGCAAATCAAGAATCAAATAATCGAGTTCACCCCAATTAACATCCGTTGTGAACTGTTTAATCGCCGATGATGCCATCGGCCCTCTCCATACAATAGCCTGCTCTTCATCCACCAAAAACCCGATAGAAATTACCTTTATGCCATCTTTGACAAGTGGCTCCATTTTTCCATCCACCTGTTTTGGTTTCTGACCTTGTAAACCAAACATGGTTGGCATACTCGGGCCATATATATCAGCGTCTAATACACCCACTGATGCGCCTGTATTTGCCAAGCTTCGCGCTAAATTGACCGCAACAGTCGATTTGCCAACTCCACCTTTGCCACTTGCAACGGCAATAATATTTTTCACCCCTGGAAGTACTTCTTTTTCTTCTCGACTAGTCGTTACACGACTCGTCATATTGGGCGTAACTTCTAGTTCTTTTGAAACAAAATGTTTCACCGCATTAACACACGCATTCTGAATCATGTCTTTCATTGGACATGCTGGCGTTGTCAATTCTACATCGAATTTTACGATCCCAGGCTCTATCTCAACGTTTTTAATCATGTTGAGTGTAACCAAATCCTTTTTTAGATCTGGATCATCGACATGACTTAACGCTGCTAAAACGGCTTCTTTTGTTACACTCATTTTGTTGGTTTTTTACCAATCATTCTTAGGTTCATTTTTTTAATAAACCCCCAAAAAAACTTGCGCTCATTGAATATGGTGCCAATCACAAATAACATGATCTGATATATGAAATAAATTGAAACCCATTTCACAATTGTCGCAATCGTTTTGTGATCAATATCGATGTTAAAGGCTTGATATACACCTTTGCGCACAAACAATGTAGCTGTACCAGTTATCGCAAAAACAATGAAAATCACAACCATTCTTCGGTCGGACTTTACATCCCATTTTACCTTTAGCCGTTCCCAAATTTTTTTCACTTCGCGAAGTTACATTGGTTAGATTTATTAACAGAATATCCGTCAATTAGTTTCATATGTAATTAATGATATAGTTAAAGTTTGACTTCTTTTGTACCTTTCCTAGCAATGAAAAAGAAGATATTACTATTTCTCATTCCGCTGATTTTGATTGCAGGGTTATGGGGCTTTTTTCAATTCAACCAAAGCCAGAAACTGAATGGTTTAAACCTGGTTCCAAACGATGCTTTATACATATTAGAAACAGATCAGCCAATAGCGAACTGGACAGCGTTTAGTTCAAGCGAAATATGGCAAATACTGAAGCACCACCCCAGTATACAGGATTTAACTGTCGATGCAGACTACCTTGACAGCATCATCTCGAACAGTTCAACTTTGTTTAGCTGGTTCGACAACAGAAGCTTAATAATATCTGCCCACAAAACGCAAAGTCGTGATTACGACTTTTTGTTTGTTGTAGGTCTAAGCTCAAAAGCAAAAGAATCCATAGTACTCCGGAGCATAGAGCAGTTGTTTAAAGCAGCTAATTATACAACTTCAACAACAGATATAGAAAACACAAAGGTGTTAACTGTCGAGGATGGAATTGGTGAAAAAATTCACTTTGCTCAGATTGATAATCAACTTATATGCTCCTATACCTTAAAACTTGTTTCAAAATCTATCTACACCGCAGCAAACAAAACATCCGTTACAGAAAACCCTGCATTCATTTCGTCCTATAAACGTGCACCAGACAATGGTCTATATCGACTCTATCTGCCATATTCAAGACTCGACGATTTGCTCAGCTGCTATTTCGATAAGGAATTGAAGGGCATCGCCAGAATTACTAACCAATTACAATCAAGTAAATTATATTTTAGGAGCTATGACGACTATTGGACGCTAGATGGTTTTACTTCGATTGACAGCTCATCTGAGTCCTATATCAGGGCGTTTCACACTTCCGGTGAAAGCGACAATACTGTTGGTGATGTGTTGTCAAATCGAGCAGCTTGGGCGTTAAGTTTTAACTTCAAATCGTTCGATAATTTTAAATCCAACTTACTTGGTAGTTTACAAGAAACAGCGCATTATGATCAGTACCAAAAACAAATCAAACAACTTGAGACACTTTTGGGAATATCAGTTGAGCGTGACCTTACAAGTTGGATTGGAGATGAAATTACAGTCGCTCAACTGCGCAAAAATCTAGATTATAATACGAAAGAAAACGCCGTTGTACTGATAAAGTCCAGTGACATAGCAGATGCACAACAAAAACTATCGTTTGTAGCAAAACAGGTAAAAAAACGAACACCTGCCATGTTCAAACAAATCGACTACCGAAATTACCAAATACAGTATTTAGAAATTAAAGGCTTTTTTAAACTCTTCTTTGGAAACAGTTTTGACAAGATAACCAAACCCTACTACACAACTATCGGCGACTATGTCGTTTTTTCGAATAGTCCGTATACACTCATTGGAATGATAGAAGACTACGAAAATCAAAGATGTTTGGCTTCTACGCGTTATTATCAAGAATATGAGCACCAGTCAATAAACAGCAGCATTCGATTATATGTTTCTCTAAGCCATTTACACCCCGTAATGACATCAATGGTTTCCAACGAAAGCAAAGAAACCATGCGGTTAAGCAAGCCGTATTTTGAGGCTTTCGAAAGCTTTGGGGTAAATTTGGTTGCCTATAAGGAAGGGTTTATAACCTACGCATTTCTTTTGAAAACACAAGAAAAAGAAATTGTTGAAACCATAGAAGAAGATGAGTTCACCAAACTCTACAAACTGTATGCTTTGGAACGCGACATAAATAACGCAAAGTTTGTTTTGGAATATATCGAAGACGGTATTTACAAACGTCAGTTCCCTGGTTCGGATAAAATTCAAATAGAGGCAGAGACTACTAGAGGCGTACTCGACGGTGATTACACTGAATACTTTGAAAACGGCGAAAAGAAATCTACGGGAAAGTACAAAATGGGAAGAAAGAAGGGCACCTGGAAGATATACAACCCGCAAGGCAAGCTCGAAGAGAAAAAGAAGTATTAAAAAAGGCGATTTGAAACAAACCGCCTTTTGATAATTTCTTGAATATTTCTATTTGTTTGTGTCGGCGTAGGAGAACACCTTTTTTAGTATTTCTGTTGTACGTTCTATTGGGTTTGTACGAATCTTATCTTCTTGGTTTTTGATTTCAGAAAACAATGCTGTCATTGCATTATCAGTAACATATTCGTTTAAGTCCGTTGTAACATTTTTTTGAGTAACCAAATTGTATCCCTGAGTTACTGGTTCCCAAATGTCATTTGCGTTTATTTTATCAAGTGACGTCTTTATTACAGGCAAAAACTTCTCTTGAAGTTGTGCGCTGGTAGCACTTTTCAAATAATCCGTTGCTGCACCATCACCACCAGTCACTATGTTAATTGCATCCTTGATCGTCATTTGTTTGATTGCATTAACAAAAATCGGCTTGGCCTCATCCATTGCATTCTCAGCTCCTCTGTTCATGGCTGTTACCAAATTATCCAGGTGTTTGCCTGCCAATGCATTTGCAACAAAATTTTCTCTAATTTTTTCTTCTACATCGCGAATCTCTTTTGGCATTAAGATTTTATATGCGGCATTTTTTAAAAATCCGTCTGTTTGACCAAGAAAGTTGGTGCCATTTGACACGCCATTAGATAATGCCTCTTTTAATCCTTGTGCTGCCTCTCCTTCTGTAATTCCACCTGTTTCACTAAGCACCTCGTTTGCGGTGCCTAAAACCTGCAATAATGTATCACAAGAGGTTAGTGTAATGGTTAGTCCTAGAATTAATGTCCACTTTTTCATTTATATAAATTTGAATTGTTCAATTGAATGTTCACGAGTCAAAGGTAAAGAATCACTCTATTGATTCGTAAATCGCATCCATAATTTTGGAGCGTACACTCATGCCAACAAGTTTCTTATTATCAGCGGAAGGATATACTCTGTTAGATAGAAAAACATAAATTATGCCATTCTCTGGATCTGCCCACATTTGTGTTCCGGTAAATCCACTATGCCCAAAAGTTTTATGTGATGCATAGTCCGAAACTGGGTTCACTTTGTTTTTGTTCGGCTCTGGTTTATCAAAACCAATCCCGCGTCGTGAGTTCACATATTGGTATTGTGTAAACGCATTAATCGTCTCGTGGTCCAAAAACCTTTGACCATTGTAATATCCGCCATTTAGCAACATTTGTAAAAGTGCCGCAACGTCAGCGCTATTCGAAAATAAACCTGCGTGTCCTGAAACCCCACCTAACATCGCCGCTGCTGGATCATGAACGTAGCCATGAATTAACTCTTTTCTAAAATCTGCATTGTCTTCAGTTGGAACAATTTCTGATTTCCTGAACTTTTCCAACGGGTTATAGGTCATTGTTCGAAGTCCCATTGGTTCATAGAACACACTATCGACAAAACGATCTAAGGTAGTATGCGTTACTTGCTCAATTAAATATCGCATTAATATCATTCCCAAATCACTGTACTTATAATGACCTGGTGTTTTTACATCAGAATCATATATCGACCCAAAAATCACCGATTGAAATTCACGACACATGTACAAATCATCCGACACTTTTATGCAAAATCTATCTGACGCTACATTTGAAAAAGTCGTGTCATATGAAAGTGGATCTTCAGTTGTAACGCGGTAAAACGGTATCCAACTTTTAAGACCTGCTGAATGTGTTAACACTTGTTTAAGTGTGATGTCTTGTTTGTTGGTGGTATCTAAATTCTCTAAATATTTAGACAATGGATCAGAAAGCTTTATTACAGAGTCTTCAACCAACTTCATAATCGCCAATGTGGTTGCATTCACTTTTGTTAACGAGGCCAAATCATATAAATCGTCATTATTTACAGCACGCCTTCCATTGTAGGTGTGTTTTCCGAATGATTTCTGATATATCACTTTACCATAACGTGCAACCAATATCTGGCATCCAGGCGTCGCACCTTCAGCAATCGCATTACGTGCTATGCTATCGATTTTGGCCAATTTTTTATCGTTTATAGCCACTTCACTTGGTTCTCCATATTTAAGCACCTTGGAATCTTCAATCACTTTTTGGTTAAACACCTTGAAGTTTTGTGTTACGGAAACCGGCAAAAATGCATCCGCAGGAATAGCACCAAACAACATCTGCGCTGCTTTCACCTGATTGACCTTATCGTCTTGATACGCCATAACAACAGTATTCATTCCGTCAAAAAACTTCAGATTATACGGATTTCCAAAATCAATGAAAATGCACTTTTTCACCTTATTAAGTGCTTTCACAAATCTTGCTGTCGACATATCAACTCCAAAATTGTTTCTTGGGTATCGACTCGTCTGATGCAAGGTTACTACCACAACATCAAAGGCTGCATAGGTTTTTGCAACGCTTGCAATTTGCGCTTGAGAAATAGCCTTTGGAAGATGTAAATGCGTTGCTTTTTGATAGTGATCAAAGGTTTGTTCAAAATCGTTTTGTACAGCACCTCCGATTGATAGTGTTGCAATTTTCTTTGAGTCATTGACTTTTAAA
>JBLING010000039.1:0-11801 GCA_047639155.1 bacterium | reverse complement strand
GACTCACTAGATTATCGTATCATGTTATTTGGAAGACCTTTTTATGGTCGTGTTGACGTTAAAGACAAATGGAGCAAGAAGCCAACTCGATATAAAATCAGAGTAAAGATTACACGGAATAAATACATGGGGTATGTCTCATACGATACAAACATAATTCTGAAAGATTATATACATGGAAGCCATTGGTACAAGTACAATTATATCGATGTCTCGAACGGACATCCGACGACAATACGTTCAGATGATGGATATGGTACTTATTCCTACGGCAAAAAGTATGGAGAAGGCGATGATAATCATGGGAATAAAGGCCATTACCAATTGGGCTTGAGGCATGGTTTGTATGGCAACACCAAATTCTTTTCGGAATATTATAAGGGTCAAAAACATGGACTTGAAATGAGCCTGGGTTACTATGGATCGGATGGTAGATACAACAACCAAATTGAATACAAGGCATATTACAATATGGACACGTTACACGGTTTATTTCAAAGTTTTGTAAAACCTGAGGTAGTGTCTCAATCGCTCGTTTACGAAAACGGCTTACCTAATG
Organism: bacterium; assembly: GCA_047639155.1. GTDB lineage: Bacteria > Bacteroidota > Bacteroidia > NS11-12g > UBA9320 > UBA987. The sequence goes on along the minus strand of JBLING010000039.1, from coordinate 11,242 downwards.
GCACTTACTTTAGAGGAAACCTTACCTGTCCTACTGAGGTATCCGTAGAAGTTGACCATGGATATCTGGTGGATACAGGATACTATTATTTCAGTGAAGGAATTTTAAAAGCCAAGGTGTTTTATCAACTCAAAGACAGTGTGTTTTATTTATACAATAGAAAAGAACCAATTTACATCACTGGAAAACTAACCGAAGTCTACGACGATTTTGGTCTGCCTTACCGAAATGAAAGTTTTCTTCAGAGGGACAAAATCATAGATTTTGACGCAACCCACACTGCAGATTACCAATACTTTTACAAAAATGGCGTCTTGGCGTCAACAGGTCGAGTTGAAAATCAACAGAAGGTTGGGATATGGAAACATTGGGACCTCAATGGGCAACTTTTTAAGGAGATTTCATACGACACTGGGTGGTACTTCAATCCTGCAACCAATGATACTTTACAATATTTCGGGAAAGTTAAAATGTGGTATCCCAACGGCGAGAAACTTTTAACGGGTTTGGTTAAAGATGACAATTTTCGTTTTAAATGTGATCAAGAAATGAAGGTTAACCTTGAGACATTATACTATCTGTCTTTTTTCACTACAACAGCGGAACAAACCATAAAAGACGGCTCTGGCAAGATATCAGAGTTTCACAATAACGGAGAAACCAGACTCATTGGAGAGTTAAGAAACGGTAAAAGGTTCGGGTTGTGGAAGTTTTATGACCCCAATGGGCGTTTGCAAGAAATTGGCCGCTATGATACAGTTGGGCGGAAAGACGGTTTATGGATACAAGGAGACTTAGAGGCAGTTCCATATTTTGAGAATATGTGTATTGAAGGGTCGGTTAACGCTTACAATTATCCCGACATTGACCAAGCAGGGTATGTGACGCAAAAAATTTACATTAGTGAGCAGTATTTTAAAAATGGCTCACTGCTCGAAAGAGAGTACATGAATTTGTTGCCTTTGTATTAATCTTCAACCTTTACAAACACACGGTAAATCATATACATAACGCCAGGCACAATGACAAATTCAAGGCGGTATACGTGTCTTAGTGACAAACCATAATACTCATTGAACGTGAGCAATGTTACTGCCAATGCCATAAATAGTATGGTCAATACTTTTGCCGTAATGGTTTTATAAAAACTTCGCTTTTGCACTAAATGTGTTTGCCTCACTTCTTCACTACCAACCCGTTTTTCGGTGGTGATTTGGGCCTCTTTACGGGCTCCTTTTGACTGGTGTTCAAGGGCCAAAATCTGCAATAATGTATCCCGAAAGGTTGAGAAACCTGATGCATCGTTTTGATCTGTAATCCAAATTTGACCAGGAGACTTGTTCAGATACAACTTTATATATTCATAGCGCTTTGCACTTCGGTTTTAATCAAAATCATGCTTAAACGACTTAATTTCTTCCCAAGGTATAAACCGAATCTCCTTTTTTTTGCGTAACCAGTAGGGAATAAACCTTCGAATACGCATTTCTAAACCAGAAGTCTTTAAGTGATAAGAGACTTTGCCAACCCGATAGCCGTAAACAAGTAAGATCCCACCAAACAATGCGACCATTGATATAAGAATTGGTGCTCCAACCATTATTAAACATTAACCCCATTCCACAGACGGTAGCTATGGCTATTGATACTTGGGGGTTTTCGACGAATCCGTTCGTTTCGAATGCGTATATCGTTTCTTCATTTTCTTGTATACCCTGATCCATTGGATAAAAGCTTTGCTAAACCTTTCGTATCTTCGAAGATACTTCAAAGAAAATTGACATACTTCAACAATAGACTACACGGTTTAACGCAGTTTTTTTTATCGATTGTTTTACTAAACCTCACCGTCGTGAGCACGTCTGCTCAGATGATGGTGCATCACGATAACAACAGTATATCGTTTCACGTAACCAACTTAGACAATCAGCGGATTTCGAAAGAAATCATAACCCCGTTTTTGTTACGTCATTTCAATTTAGACAAAAATCACAACTTCAATATCGTACGCATTAGTGCAGACAAAGCAGGATATGCACATTACCGCTTAGACCATACTGTTTCTGGACATAGGGTGATTGGCAGTGATGTCATTTGTCATGTTCACAATGGCGTTGTGTCGAGCATTAACGGTCGGTTAAGAATACCAGAAATTATCCAATCGCAGCCAATTCTTGAAACCATTGCTTTGGGAAAAGCAAAAAAATACACTGAAGCAACATCTTTCAAATGGGAATTTCCAGAGGAAGAAGCAATGCTTAAAATATGGAAAGAAGATACTTCGGCTACTTACTACCCGAGTGGAGAATTGGTGTATGTACCTAAAGATTTTGATTTCAAAAGCGCTCTGACACTCTGTTATCAATTTGAACTCAACTCAGAGTCTCCACTTTTACGTAAAAACATATTTATTCATGCAGAAACAGGTCATGTTTGGGCGGAGGAGAATTTACTCCACGACGTTGACGTAAAAGGCTCTGCAAACACCAAATATCGAGGTGTTAAACCCATAACGACTGACAGCTCAGGTCCAGGAAAATATCGTTTACGAGAAACTGGTCGTGGAAATGGAATTGAGACTTACGACATGAACAAAGGTACCAATTATGGAGCTGCAGTCGACTTTACTGATAGTGACAACTACTGGAACAATTACAATACAAATTTTGATGAAATTGGTGGTGATGCTCATTTTGGTGCTGAAATGACTTACGATTTTTATAAGCAATACTTTAACCGGAATAGCTTTGACGGCAACGGGGCTAAAATCAGAAGTTATGTTCACTACAGGAGCAATTATGTTAATGCCTTCTGGAATGGGAGTGTTATGACGTATGGCGATGGGAATGGGTCTTCCTATACTCCGCTCACAAGCTTAGACATTTGTGGTCATGAAATAACCCATGCAGTAACTTCACGAAGCGCAGGTTTAATATATCGAAATGAAAGTGGTGCATTGAACGAATCGTTCAGTGATATTTTTGGAAACGCTATTGAATATTATGCGGATTCAACGCAGTTCTCCTGGAGAATGGGTGAAGACATTATGGCAAGCGCGAGTGGATTACGTAACATGGCAAACCCCAAAACGCACCGAGATCCAAGCACTTACAAAGGGACTTATTGGTACGGAGGAACAGGAGACAACGGAGGTGTACACACCAATAGCGGCGTACAGAATTTTTGGTTTTTCGTCTTAACAACGGGAGCTAGCGGAACAAACGACAATGGCGACAACTATACTGTTGATAGCCTTGGAATTAAAAAAGCACAACAAATCGCCTATCGTAATTTAACCGTGTACTTAACGTCCTCATCGGATTATGACGAAGCGCGCTATTACGCGATACAATCTGCCACTGATTTATATGGAGATTGCAGTCAAGAAGTTCAAGCAACAACCAATGCCTGGTATGCAGTTGGTGTTGGTGATGCATACGATAGTAGCGTTGTGATTGCCGAGTTTGACGCAGATTCCACGTATTGCGATGCAAGTGAAACTGTACAATTCTTGAACAAATCCGTAAATGCCAAGAACTACCTGTGGGACTTTGGTGACGGAGACACTTCTACCCAACAAAACCCTGCACATGTTTACCCAAGTCAAGGCGATTATACCGTTACCTTAATTGCTGAAAGTTGTTTCAGCAATAACTTCGACACCATTGAGAAAAAAGACTTTATCAGTATCGATTCCAACCAAGACATTTGCAACGGGTATTTATTACCAAAAGGAAGTTGGTCAACGATTCATGCGTGCAACGGATTTATATATGACCACAATGGCGAATCTGATTACCAAGGTTTGTTAAAAGATACATTAACGATTGATTTTGGGAGAACCGATAGTGCGCAAATTACCTTTCAAGAAATGGACTATGAAAACGCGTATGATTCGATCTACGTATATGATGGTCCGAATACAAGTAGTACATTAATAGGTGGTTTTACAGGAAAGAATTTACCGTTTGGTGGAAAAGCAAAAACGCTATACAATGGCGCCGTAACAATCCGACACTTCTCTGATCCCTTTGTAGTCGGCACGGGATTCAAGGTGAAATTTGAAACATTTAAGGAGCCTTTACAACTCTTCAAACCTGGCAACAGGAATGTTTGTTACAATGAGCAGGTTACCCTCACAGCACTAGGTAGAGGTGGAGATGTCGCCGACCATGCTTATTTCTGGAATGGCAAAAAAGGAGGCAAGTCAATCACGTTTAAAGCAACTACGGACACGTTAATTTACATCACTTTCGGAGACGAGTGTATGCAGGAATACCTGTATGATTCTGTACGCGTCACAGTAAGACCTGCTATCACTTTTATACAAAGTAACGATACGACGATATGCCAAGGCACAGGAACCACTTTGTCTGTTGATCCTGAAGGAGGAAAAAATACATTTGATTTTGAGGTTTCAGATGGGACAACAGGTAAAGGCAACTCCTTTTCATACAATACAGCTAATTTAACACCAGGTGTCCATGCTATTTGGATTCGATTTACCGACAATTGCACCTACCCCGAAGACACCGCGTTTTTCACCGTCACAGTGCGCGACTCGCTCTCAATTTCAACTAGTGTCGACACGACTATATGTTACGGCACAAGTGCTTTCTTAAAAGCCTTTGGCGTTGGCGGATTGAGCAACCAATATAAATTTGATTGGGGCGGAGGAACATTTTCAACTTCAACCCAAACCGCAAACCCAAATAAAGACTCAACCTATAGCGTAACGTTATCAGATGGTTGTTCTCAATTCACTCCAACAGCTAGCATTGCAGTCAAAGTACTGGATTCACTATCTGTAACTATTTTAGGCCAAGACACGGCTTGTTTTGGTGAATCTATAACTTTAAACAGTTCCGTAACTGGTGGCGCAACAAGCCAATACCAATACCTATGGAAACCGAGTAACAACACGAGTGATACCGAAACAGACGTCATTCGTTCGACGACAACTTTCCAATTGGAAGTTACTGATGGTTGTACCCCGAAAAATGGGATTTCGGAACACACTGTAGGCAGTCGACCAGCCTTAAGTTTAGTCACGTCCAATGACACGATATTGTGTTTTGGAGAGACTGCAATGATGTCAGTAGCGCATTCAGGTGGTATCAATGCACAACATCAAGTTACGTGGAGTCATGGACTTGGGAATGGTGATGCAAAAACAATTATTCCTTTATTTACTAGGACATACATTATTACATTAAAAGACAATTGTAGCGACACTGTTTCCAACAGTATTACAGTTACAGTTAACCCCAATCCAATAATTGACTTCTCAGCGTCTAGTGTCGAAACGTGCACTGGATTACCTGTTCAGTTTACAGATTTATCGTTTTCCGCACCTCCCAGTACGTATCGTTGGTCTTTAGGTGATGGTAACTCAAGGTCAGATCGAAATCCAGAGAATACCTACACACAAAAGGGAGAATACGACATCTTCCTGCACGTTACAAACGGTTTCGGATGTATTGACTCTTTAAACCGAGTGGCTTACGTTACTGTTGTTGATCATCCAATTGCAGACTTTAGTTTCTCTCCAGTTGATCCGAGTTTTTTAAACAACATTGTCAATTTTCAAAATACATCGAAGTTTTATAGTACCAGTTCTTGGGATTTTGGGAATGGATCCACAAGTACTGAAAATAACCCAAGCCAAGGCTTTGGAGATACTGGATCCTATAGCGTTTTGTTACGGGTTGAAAATGATTTTGGCTGTTATGATGAAGCGGTAAAATCCATTTACGTAGCAGACGACGTAATTCTTTATGTACCAACAGCTATTAGTCCAAATAATGATGTGGTCAATGACGTTTTTACACCCTATGTCCGAGGCATGAAGCAATATGATGTGATGGTATACAATCGATGGGGTGAGGTGTTGTGGAAGTCTACAGAATCTGAAAAAAGCTGGAACGGCCAAGCAAACGGAAAACTGGTAAAACTGGGTTTTTACTTCTACCGTTTTACTGGAGTTGACATGAACGGTAATAACATCGAGGACAATGGCATGATTCATGTCCTATACTAATTACTGTCAGGAAAACACTAGCCGGCGTACTCAACCCCTGAAGAATTAAAATATTCCTATGCGTAGTATCTTTTCAAAACGTATTCTATACGTTCTCTTAATCCTAGCTCTAATTGGAGGTATGGTTGTTGCCTATTTCTATTTTATGCCACACCGGAACGTGGTTGACATGAACGCTGAAGTAACTATAGAAGCAGATGCGCTGGTAAAGGAATATTTAGACAATGCGGATGCTGCGAATAACAAGTATCTGAGCGAAGAAGGGGAATCAACCATTTTGGCGGTTATTGGCACCGTATCGACGATAACCACAGACCAAAACGACCAACGCGTTGTTTTACTTAAAAACGCTGAAGCAAACGCTGGCGTTAGTTGCACCTTCACTAGTGAAACAAACAACCAAGTGAAAAATATAAAAGAAGGCGAAAGAGTGCGCATCAAAGGTGTCATTCGATCTGGAGCCGGATATGACGAAGATTTAGAGTTATATGAAGACGTAATTATCGAAAAATGTACTGTACTTAAAAAATAAATATGAAAAAGAATATCGTAATAATACTATTGGGGTTTGTAGCATTCGCTTTTACAACTGAAGAAACAAAACTGGTAAACAAAACGGGCCACATGCATTTTTATTCGCATACCGATGTGGAGGATATAAATGCAGACAATTACAAAGTAATAAGCACACTAAACCCGTCAACTGGCTACGTAGTTGTGTCTGTTCCAATGCAGGCTTTTGAATTCGAAAAAGCATTAATGCAAAAGCATTATAACAGCCCTAAGTTTCTAGACACAAAGCAGTTTCCGAAAGCAAAATTTGTAGGGAAAATTAGCAATTTAAGTGCTGTAAAATTTAGCACGAATGGCACCTATGCTGCAAACCTTACTGGAGATTTAACCCTGCATGGAGTTACTAAATCGGTAACGGAAAAGGCAACAATAATTGTTTCTGACAAGTCGGTTGATGTTAGTCTGAAAATGGATATCACCTTGGCGGATTATAAAATTGCGTTCGAAAAAGGGAAACCCTCTACCAACGTTGCAAAGCGTGTTGAGGCGTCCTTTAAAACGAGTTTTACAAAAGAATAAGCTATCTTGACCGCGAAATGAGTAAAAGAGACGGATTTGCAATAGCATGTGCATGGCCTGAGACCTTTTGCAAAGAGCCTGGGTCTTGGTATGATAAACTCATGAACGATATTGGTATTAGTCAAAATGGCTATTACCGTGTTGGGCATGCTGCGCTAATTCTTGTCCAGAAAGGTACTGGCATCTGTTCTTATTACGATTTTGGCCGATACCACGCTCCTCAAGGCTTTGGTAGAGTTCGAAATTCGAAGCATGACCACGAGCTTCATTTGCACACAAAAGCCATCATAATCGAAAATCAGATCTCGAACCTGAAGCAAATTCTTGCCGAATTACACAGCAATGAATCAGGGCATGGAGAAGGCCCTTTATTTGGCACCTATACCTCAATTCGATATAATAAAGTACACAGTAAAATACAGTCGATGATCAACGACGAGTTTATTAAATATGGTCCTTTTGTACCATCAGGAACCAATTGTTCTCGTTTTGTAAACGCTGTTATACGCGCAGGTCGTCCAGCTTTAGACCAACACGTATTGCTTAAATATCCGTTAACTGTGAGTCCAACCCCAATGTGGAACTTAAGAGCACTGCAAAATGATATAATCTGCGTTGGTGAAACGGAAAGCGTTCAAGAAACTTCCAACGTTATCGTTACTCAATAAATTCTATGGATGTATTGCAGTCTTCAGGACGTCCATCTGGACTACCCAGTCATGCGAAATGGCTCTCTGGAGAAGGTGCAGGATCTTGGTTTGTAATTGCACAAAATGGATCAGACTACACAATTAAACGGTATTCTGACGATGGAAATATCGAATGTGAAGGGATTTTTAAGACAACAGAGTCATTCGACATAAATCACAACTATGAACTCACCTACCCTTCTCACTGTGCGAAGGTTAGTGTAATTCAACGAAATGTATGTTTTGTATTTGAAACGATTGTTTAGCTAATCAATAACTTTAAATCTTTGTTGCCAAATGGGTATGGTGTAAACCATATCATAGGTATCTGTAATTGTGTCATAGGCAAATGTTCGGTTTAGGGATGTAGTAACAGTGAGTCCGTCGATTGTTTGAAAAATCGCTTTCCTTAAATCGTCTCGCGATTCAAAATGCGCATAGGTAAAAGATCCAGTTACCTCAAAATCGGCAATTAGTACTAAAAACGGAATTGCCTTCTTATCCCTTAGTTTCCCTAAAGCGATTACACTATACCCCGCCACTTTTGGATTGGCGTGATTTGAAATCACACACAGACTATATACTTTACCACGTTTTAACAGCGTATCAATGTAATTGAATGCATTCGTTTCATAATCTAGCATCGTTTTATAATCCTCATAAAAAGCAGTTGGCCCTTCAAAAACACCAGTCAATAAAACTAGATTACCATCAAGCTCTATTGACTGACCGTATTGAGCTGTCCATACGGTATCCTGTATTTGTCGCTCGTATTCAATATGGTCAAAAGCTAGATACTGGGGACTTGTTACTCGATTAAGTTCAAAGAATTTTAAGATCAAAGTGTCTGTGTTTTCTTTCGAAAAGCGGTGAAATGCCTGTACCTTAAACAGTATGCGGAATCCATCGCATATACACTTTGTAATACCCAATTTGATAATCAACCAAAGATTCAACTTCCCTTTGATTTGTTATGAAAAGAAACCGAACGTTTTGATACGACGGTAGCGAGGCCAATATCATTCTGTCTGCCATCACCCATTTAATCGCTCGATGACGCATCCAACCGAGCCGATTTTGAATAGTATATGGCTGGATGAGACTGTCGGGCATTTCTGCACCTTCAAAAAAATGAATTCGTTTGAGGGAAAAGACTTTTAGTTCACCTTCATATATGGTTACGCACTTGCTCATTGGCACCTCATCGCAATAAATATTTGAGACGACCCAATGCAACTCCATGGGTTGTGACCTAGTCACAAAACGCTGTTTATAAATACTATCTACTTCTAACGTAATAGTGATCTGTTCCCAAATCACCAGTCATTGCCCCAGATATAAATTTGATTTTGGCTACACATACCAAGTCAGAAGCGTCATACAAAGAATTAAAATTCGTTTTTGCCTTAGATTTTGTCCATGTAGCGAGAACGAATAAAACACAGGAAACAAAAGACTTAAATAACGGAAGTTGGCGGGCCATATGAGTACAATACCTATTCGCCCTGAAAGGTAAATATATCTCCTTCAACTTTGAATTCTAACTTTCAAATAAGTGACGGTAATACAGTAAAGAATTGTTTCCTCTTCATTTAGTTAATCTCATTAGACATCGTGAAATGACTTGCACCTCAATCCATAAATTCGTTATTTTACGTGATGGATGCTTTCAAGCAATTATTAAATCAGCATATCGAAGTTTCTGTTGATGATTGGACAATCATTGCGAACCATTTATCCCCTTTATCGTGTAGTAAGAACGACATACTTACAAAGGCAGGTCGGGTTGAAGATCGGTTGTACTTCATGGTAAAAGGAGTAGTGCGGTTGTACTACGAGCTTGAACATAAAGACATTACTTTAAATTTCGCTTTCCCCGACAATTTTGTCAATGCTTACACTTCGTTTTTAACTCAATCTCCTTCAGACTTTTACATATCATGTCTAACGGATTGCGAATTGTACTATTTGACACGTTCTGGTTTAGAAGCGTTGTATAAAACTACTGAATGTGGTCAGGAGCTAGGCAGAATATTTGCTGAAAAACTGTTCCTGTATTTGTCAAAACGTGAAAACGATTTTATGATTAAATCTCCGACTCAACGGTATTTGGATATGTTCGAAGAGCAACCCCATCTAATACAAGAAATCCCACAAAAATATCTAGCATCTTATATTGGTATCACACCCCAAGCGCTTAGCCGTATTCGGGCAAAATTGTAACATTTACAGTCGTTCTATTAATTAACCCAAGTTCATTGAAACGCGTTGGGCATCTATATTCCTTTGCCCAACAAATTCAAAGAAATATGATAGATATTCAAGAAACACAAAAAGTAGTAGACAATGCTCAATCAACCAAGCAAAACATACTTCGTCCGAGCGACGCGTATGTCGGTGCGGCCTGGATTGCGTTACTCATTGGCATGACTTCGTATTGTATCGGTTTATGGAACGCTGAAATGGAATTGAACGAAAAAGGGTACTACTTTACCATTCTCCTATTTGGGTTGTTTTCCGTTATTTCTGTTCAAAAAGCAGTACGCGACAAACTCGAAGGAATCCCGGTAACCGCTGTTTATTATGGAATCAGTTGGTTTACAACCATGACTTCAATGTTATTGTTGATAATCGGATTATGGAATGCCGATCTTGAGCTCAGTGAAAAAGGATTTTATGGTATGTCGTTCACGTTAAGTCTATTTGCGTCTGTTGCAGTCCAAAAGAACACAAGAGACTTGGTGTGGCTAAAAGAAATCGAATAAGCTAGCTCAAGTTAGAAAGTTACGCCGAAGTTAAAAACGAAGGACTCACTAAATCGAATCTTCTGAGCGATATATGGGTTAAGTGTCCCAACTCCACGTAATGTTGGGAATGGCACATGCATAACATCAAACCTATTGAAGCGTTTACCAATAATCCACCGTTGCTTAATCCTTCATTTGAGTTATAGGCGGTACCAACAGCAAAATTAGCGACCGCTACAACAGTTCCATTATGCAAAAGAATTGTTGCGTGTAAACTGTTTTGGCAAAACTCAAAACACTCAAGAAAAGAAGGATTAAAAATGCGATTGATTTATTCATAAAGCAATGATGCGAAATATGCCTAAACGTAAAAAATGGACATAAAAAAAGGTGATCATTGACCACCCTTTTTGCTTTAGTTTAAACTTATTTATTTCAACGAAACCATCCGTGCTCTCTTGGCTTCAGAAATGTTCCCCGTTTCTGCATATACTTTTAGGTCATTAGAAAGAATTGGCAACAGGTTGTTGACATTCTTTTTCATCATTCCACCCATTAATGCACCCACAAATGGTTTCATCTCCATGGTTAAGTGCATTTTTAAACGAGAGGTAGAATCCCTTACAGACTCTACAGACCAATGATTCTCTACTTTCGTCACAAAACCAGGAAAT
>JBLING010000038.1:0-11832 GCA_047639155.1 bacterium | reverse complement strand
CCGAGTAAAATAAACGGCACCATCGTCAGTAGACGTTGTTTCTTTTAACAATTCAACACTGTGGCATCCCACAGAACCAGCAATTAGGGTTTTTCTAGATTCAAAAAGTGCTTCAAAGCTTTCCGCCTCTTCAGGTCGAAATGACATTTTAACGATTCGTGTAATCATCGTTTTTCAATCATTATACTTTGACCACGTTTTAATCCATACATACGTTTTGCACTTCCACGGTAAACGGATATCGTTAATAAACCCGCTGTGTTAAAGTAACAGTAGGTTCCTCCGCTTTCAAACAATCTGAGTGTATCTGAAATCTTGGAGATTCTTTCGTGTCTGCTCAATACCACATCGAACGGACCATTTTGTGTAAATGATTCAAATATGGATCGCGTAATATTGGTATAACAGGTTTCCCTTGCATCAAAATATATCACATGACCATGAAGCAAATGCTCACTAGTAACGGGATTCAGTGTGGTTTTAATATTTAGTTTGTCGGGTAATAGTTCATTTCTATCAGAATCTTTACCACCATCAATTAATTTTACGGCAGCACCAAAAGACTCAACTATCGCATCGTAGTGGTGTCCCTGGTAAGTGCCAAAATCAATCACTATTGATTCTGACTCACCCATTACCAAAGAGGCAATTCCACTGTTGTAGGTGATGACGTGTTGGTCGTTAAATTTAAAATAAACTACTTCAGGATGTGTTTCTCGTTGATCAAAGTCTATCGCAATTAAATGAATGCAGCCAGGTTCAAATTGATCCAACATTAGTTTGAAAACATAGGCAGCTTCATTAATGTCATTCGGGTTAATATCATGCGCAATGTCAACGATTGAATGCCGCTCTATATGCTGCGACAGCCAAGCTTTGGAGCGTGCTGTTTGGATAGAATTAGACCCGAAATCAGTTAAAAGTGTGATCAAACTATTTTTTATTTGTAAACGGCTTAAATTTGAAAACGAAATTAATGTTTCGCGATTAATTAAAACGATTTAACACAAATTCATTTGACAGAAAAATCTATCCGGGTTGAGGCCATAAACCCGTCTGTGTTTTTTGGAACTGACAACAAAAATTTAAAATCCCTACAAAAGCGATTTCCAAAGTTAAAATTAACGTCGCGGGGAGATGAAATCAAGGCCAGCGGGCCAGGCGACCAGATAGCAGCATTCGAACTGAAATTGACGGAATTGATTCAGCAATTACTGAACAATCCAACAATCACGGATGGAGATGTAGAACACATTCTTGAGGGGGAACCGATGCCTGAAAGACCAGCCGAAACAGACCTATCTAAGGGAGTTCTTGTGTTTGGCAACAGAGGAAAGATAATTAAACCTCGAACTAAGAATCAACAAGCCCTAGTAGCTGCAGTCGATGAACACGATATTGTATTTGCTGTTGGTCCAGCGGGAACAGGAAAAACATACACGGCGGTGGCATTGGCTGTGAGGGCGTTAAAACGGAAAGAAGTTAAGAAGATAATACTAGCGAGACCTGCAGTAGAAGCTGGCGAAAGTCTGGGATTTTTGCCAGGAGACCTTAAGGAAAAAATAGATCCGTATCTGCGTCCGTTGTACGATTCATTGCTCGACATGATGCCGTCTGATAAATACCTTAAGTACATTGATAATGGTACGGTAGAAGTAATCCCGCTTGCATTTATGCGGGGTCGAACACTTGACAATTGTTTTGTGATTTTGGATGAAGCTCAAAACGCTACGGATACACAACTAAAAATGTTCCTAACTCGCATGGGGCCAAACGCTAAAATGGTTGTTACAGGAGACATGAGCCAGATTGATTTACCACGCAACCAACAATCGGGATTACATGGAGCGATTCATATGCTAAAAGACATAAAAGGAATAGCAGTAGTTGAGCTTGATATAATGGATGTTGTTCGACATAAATTGGTCAAGGAAATAATCAAAGCATACGACAAGAAATGAAGCACATGGCAATTGCGAATCCACACCTATTTAGATGGCTTCTAAATTATTAATTGTGGGTATTTCCAATCTTAAAGCCTTTTAAAGGAGTTTATATTTGCCGCGTTTGCAAACCCGTAATATTTCGGTCAATTTATTACATAAGTGATTGAAAATGAATAGATTGCAAAGTGAAACGAGGAAATATATTTTTAATAAAAAACAGATTTAATGTCAGGAAGTTTCTATAGTAATTCAACATTTGTCGCGATCGTCATATTGGCCATCGTTTTATTGTTGATTGCTGCTTTGATGGTTTGGGTACTTCGCCACATCACGTCTATCTTAAGAGAGAAGTCGGGTGTAGAAGTGGAGCCTGGTTTTTATGAGAGAAACATAAAGCCAAAAACGGACTCATGGAACCCAACGATTGTAACACTTTTGGTTGTCGGAGGTTTGGTGATGGTTTTAGGCGTGTATGGCTTCGATTACGGAGCTACTGAAATTGGTGTTCAACAAGGGTATTCTCCAGATCAACCGATTAACTTTCCACACACAAAGCACGCCGGTGCAATGGGTATTGATTGTCAATATTGCCACACCACAGCAGGTAAGAGTAAGCACGCAAGTATTCCATCTGCGAATACTTGTATGAATTGTCACAAAGGAGCTCAGCTTCGAGACAACTACGGAGGGAAAGTTTCTCCAGAATTAATGAAACTATATGCCTCAGTTGGTTTTGATCCGGAAACATCGTCATATGATCCGGACGCAGAGACTTATCCAATCAAATGGATACGTATCCACAATCTGCCTGATTTGGCTTATTTCAACCACTCACAACACGTAACTGTTGGGAACGTTGAATGTCAAACGTGTCATGGTCCAATTGAAGAAATGGAAAAAGTAGAGCAATTCTCAACACTCCAAATGGGTTGGTGTGTGAATTGTCACCGTCAAAGCGGTATTGATGTTAAAAACAACAAATACTACGAAGACGTTCACAAGGAAATGAAAGATAATAAAGAGCATTACGTAACGGTTGCCCAAAATGGCGGCTTGGAATGTTCAAAATGTCACTATTAATTTAATCTCAACGATTTATACATCAATGCATAATTCTGAAAATAAATACTGGAGAGGAATTGAAGAGTTGGAGGCAAATCCTGCCACATCAGAAAACAACGAAAACGAGTTTTCTGATAAGCTTCCAATGGAGGAAATTCTTGGCGCTTCTGAAGAGTTGTCGTCAAACCGGAGAGACTTTTTGAAGTTCTTTGGTTTTAGTGTAAGTGCTGTTGCACTTGCTGCGTGTAACAAAACACCAGTTAAGTACGCAATGCCTTATATCAATAAACCAGATGAGGTGACTCCTGGACAAGCACTGTACTACGCCACTACCTGTGGGTCTTACAATGAAGGCTTCCCAGTAATGGCTAAAGTGCGTGAAGGTCGTCCAATTAAATTGGACGGTAACCCGAATAGCGCTTTAAGTCAAGGGGCTGTCAATGCAGCTGGACAAGCAAGTATATTGTCTCTGTATGATGTAAACCGTTTGCCAAATCCATTAGTGGAAGGCGAGGAAGTTGAAGATTGGAAAGATGTTGACAAAAAGGTTAATGGAATTTTAAAGGGAGCAGCCGGTAAAGACATATATGTTGTGTCTAGAACCGTAACTAGCCCGATTCTGCAAGCCTCTATTCAGAAATTCCTTGAGGCGCACAATGCCAAACATGTTGTGTATGATCCAATCTCATATTCAGGATTAACACAAGCAAATAAAGAAAGCTTCGGTGCTGCTGTAATTCCAGCATATAACTTCGACAAAGCTGACGTAATCGTAAGCTTTGGAGCAGATTTCTTAGGGACATGGATATCTCCGACTCGCTTTACAGCGGATTATACGAAAAATCGCGTTCCTACTCCAGAGAATCCAGAGATGAGCAAGCACTATCAAATTGAGTCATTGCTTAGTTTAACTGGTACAAATGCAGATTATCGTTATTCTATTCCTGCGAATAAGCAGGGTAAATACTTAGTGAGTTTATATAATATGTTATCAGGTTCTGCAGGAGAACTTGAGCTTGCAGGAAATGCATTGAAACAAATTACTACAGAATTGCTAGCAGCTAAAGGTAAGGCTTTGGTTGTATGTGGATCTAACAATAAACACGACCAAATCATGGTCAATGCCATCAACGACCTTTTGGGTAGTTATGGAAACACCATTGATTTATCTGCTTCAATGAATATCTCTTCATACGACGAAGCAGCTTTTGAAAGCTTTGCAAAAAATGCGGGTAAAGCAGGAGCTATTGTATTACTGGGTGCAAATCCAGTTTACTCATACCACAATGGGGCAGCATTAGCTGCGGCCTTCGCCAAAGTGCCTGTAATCACAACAGCTATGGTAGTCGATGAATCGTCTAACGGAGCTACTGTTCACGCACCTAACAATCATACTTTAGAGTCTTGGGACATCTATCAGCCAATGAATGGTCACTATGTAACTTCTCAACCTGTAATATCTCAGGTATTTAATACGAGAAGTGCAGCAGAGTCATTGCATATTTGGTCAGGTGGCATAATGGTAAAAAGTGATGATCAAGTAAGCCGTCACTGGGTTGCTGATTATATTTCAAACACACTTGGTGCTGATGTAAACAAAACGTTACACGATGGATTTGTTCAAAAATCTACAGGGTCAATAAGTGCGTCATTTGGTGGTTCTGCAAGTAGTGCTGCAGCAGCAATTTCTGCTGGTTATAAAGCATCTACAGGCTTCGATCTGGAATTGTACCAAAAAGTGGGTGTTCTTGATGGCAACAATGCTGTAAACCCATGGTGTCACGAATTACCGGATCCAGTTACCAAAGTAACATACGACAATTATATCTCGATTTCTCGTCACGATGCAGAAACCAACGAATGGGAGCAAGGTGATATATTAAAGGTTACCGCGAACGGTGCTGAGATTGATAAACTTCCATTGATGATCCAACCAGGTCAAGCAAGAGGAGTTATTGGAATCGCATTGGGATACGGACGTAACGTTCAAACAAACCTTGATAATGACTTGGTTGACTTAGGTAAAAACGCTTACCCAATGGTTAACGGTTCAACTTCAGAAACCAACTACCTTGTTCAAGGTGTGGTTCTTGAGAAGGTTGACTCTGGATACGAATTTGCGCAAACACAAACCCACCATATGATTGAGGGTCGGGATTATTTGCGTGAAGCTACTATCGACGAATACAAAGAAAATAACGCAGTTCGTAACGAACATAAATTCGAAACGGTTTCTCTATGGAGCGACTATGATTATTCGAAAGGACATCACTGGGCAATGGCAATCGACATGAACGCCTGTACTGGATGTGGTTCATGTGTGGTAAGTTGTCATATCGAAAATAACGTTCCAGTTGTTGGACGAACAGAAGTTCGAAGACGACGCGACATGCATTGGTTACGTATCGACAGGTATTACTCTTTTGAAGCGGATGCAACTGAAACTGCATCTGTTCGAGTTGGACCTTCAAACGTTGATCAACCGTTCAAAAAAGGTCAGTTCTCGACAATGGAGAATGAACTTGCTGGGTTGGATAAGATTTCAGCGTCTGGCGATAAAGACTATGGTCATTATGACTCAGTTAAGGTTGTTCATCAACCTGTAATGTGTCAACACTGTGATCATGCACCATGTGAAACGGTTTGTCCTGTATTAGCAACTACGCACAGTAGTGAAGGACTAAATCAAATGACGTATAACAGATGTATCGGTACAAAGTATTGTGGGAACAACTGTCCGTATAAAGTGCGTCGATTCAACTGGTTTAGATACAATAAAAACTCGGAGTACGATTATCACTTCAACAACGAATTGGGTAGAATGGTGTTAAATCCAGACGTTACAGTTCGCTCAAGAGGGGTAATGGAAAAATGTAGTTTCTGTGTTCAAAACATTCAAATGGCTAAGTTGAGTGCGAAAATTGAAGATAGAAAAGTGGT
This sequence comes from bacterium, assembly GCA_047639155.1. Classification (GTDB taxonomy): domain Bacteria; phylum Bacteroidota; class Bacteroidia; order NS11-12g; family UBA9320; genus UBA987. The sequence goes on along the minus strand of JBLING010000038.1, from coordinate 5,884 downwards.
AGACGGCGATGCACAAACTGCTTGTGCTAAGGCTTGTCCATCAAACGCAATTGTTTTTGGAGACCGAAATGATCCAAACAGCAGAATTGCTAAGATGTTCAAAAATGACCGTTCGTATAAGATGTTGGAAGAAGTAGGAACAGATCCTTCTGTATTGTACTTAACCAAAATCAGAAATAGAAAAGAAGAAGTTCAACATTCATAATAAAAGGTAGATAATAATGTTTGAAGCATCAATAAGACAGCCCCTTGTAGAAGGAAACAAATCGATTGCCGATGTCAGTAATGATATTTGTGCACCAATCGAGAACAAGCCTACAAAATTATGGTGGCTAGGTTTTACCCTATCGTTTATATTCTTAATGATTATGGTTGCATCTTTAGGATGGACTGTATGGGAAGGTATAGGTACATGGGGAGTTAACAAATCTGTAATGTGGGGTTGGGATATTACCAACTTTGTATTCTGGGTAGGTATTGGTCACGCGGGTACGCTGATTTCTGCCATCTTGCTTTTGTTCCGTCAAAAGTGGAGAATGTCCATTAATCGTAGTGCAGAGGCGATGACAATTTTTGCTGTACTCTGTGCGGCTCAATTCCCTTTATTCCACATGGGACGTGTATGGTTGGCTTATTGGGCTTTACCACTACCAAACGCATTTGGATCACTTTGGGTAAACTTTAACTCACCTTTACTTTGGGACGTATTTGCAATTTCAACTTACTTATCAGTTTCATTGTTATTCTGGTACTTAGGTTTGATTCCAGATATTGCTACCGTAAGAGATAGAGCTGTCACTAAAGCACGTAAGTTTTGGTATGGTTTCTTTGCAATGGGATGGAACGGTTCTGCAAGAACTTGGCACCGATATGAAATCGTAGCATTAATTTTAGCAGGGGTTTCTACACCACTGGTTCTTTCTGTACATACAATTGTATCCATGGATTTCGCGACCTCGGTAATTCCAGGTTGGCACACCACGATTTTTCCACCATACTTCGTTGCCGGTGCAATTTTCTCCGGATTTGGGATGGTACTGACGCTTTTGATTATTGTCAGGAAGGTTTTAAATCTACAGCAATACATTACAATAGGTCACCTAGACGCCATGACGAAAGTTGTCATGCTGACTGGGTCGCTTGTCGGGGTTGCATATATAACAGAATTTTTTATTGCAGCTTATTCAGGATTTGTATACGAGCAGTACGCATTTTTAAATAGAGCATTTGGGCCGTATTGGTGGGCTTATTGGACGATGATGAGTTGTAACTTATTGGCACCTCAAGTCTTCTGGTTTAAGTGGGCTAGAACCACACCGTGGTTCATCTTTATACTTTCGATTATAGTTAACATTGGTATGTGGTTTGAGCGATTTGTAATTATCGTGACGTCACTGCATAGAGATTATCTTACTTCTTCATGGGTGATGTATTCCGCGACCATTACAGAGGTTGGTATTTTCTTAGGTACAATGGGACTGTTCTTTACTTGTTTCTTCTTGTTCGCCAAGTTTTTACCGGTAATCAACATGTCGGAAGTGAAAAGTATTATTAAAAGTAGAGAGTAATTTGATTTTAAATCCAACGGGATGTTAGATAAACAATTAATATTAGGTGTTTACGACAATGGAGATGACCTCCTGACGTCGGTAAAGAAACTCAGAAAGAAGGGCATAGAAATCTTTGATTGCTACACACCTTACCCTGTCCACCATTTGGACAATGAGATGGGAATCAAAAGGTCTAACCTTACAATAGGTGCGTTCCTTTGCGGAATGACAGGCTTTTTTAGTGGTTTGCTGTTGCAATTTTATATGATGACCAACTTCTTGCATACCTTTAAGAGCTGGCCAATGAACATTGGTGGGAAACCTCAAGATTATGGAATGTGGCCAAGTATGGTTCCTGTAACATTTGAGACAACCATTTTATTTACCGCGTTTGGTATTGGCATATTATTCTTTGCGAAAAGCAAAATGATTCATGGTAAAATCGCACAAATCATCGATCCACGTCAAACGGATGATAGATTGTTTCTAGCTGTTGAACCTGCAGAATTGTCTAAAATATCGAGACCTGATTTAGATGCGTTTCTAAAAGAAAATGGAGCCATTGAAATTAGAGAACGCAACTTAGGCGGCGCGGAAAATGTTTCTGCACCTGTTGTTGCAGCGGCTCCTAAAGGGGAGGCACCAAAGGCAAAGGCAACTCCGAAAGCCAAGGACTTATCAGAGTCAGAAAAAACCGAAAAATTAGGAATACTTAAATCTGTAGTTGGCGAAGGGTCGGCAGATCAGAAAGATGACCTCAAAGTAATAAGTGGGGTTGGACCTGTTTACGAAGACAAATTAAATTCTATCGGCATATTCACTTTTGCACAAGTTGCAAAACTTACACCAGAAGCAATAAAGGCAATAGAAGACTTAACGAAATACTTCCCTGGGAAAATCGAACGTGAGGATTGGGTTTCACAGGCTAAAAACTTAATGGACAAATAACTATGCAGTTTTTACAAAAGAGAATAAAAATCATAAACGGCTTGTTGCTCGTTGCTGCAGGTACGTTGGTTGGATGTTCTGCTGGTGGTAATAAAACCGGCTACGAATATGCTCCGAATATGTATGAGTCTGAAGCGTATGAAGCGTACACGCAAACAGGTGAAATGAAACACAACCCATATGGTATGACGATGCGAATTCCGGTAAACGGAACAGTAGCTGATGGCCAAATGGGCTATACAATGTACGAAGAGGGCTATGAAGCGTCAGCTGCATGGAGAAATCCAATTGCACCTACCGAAGCAAATGTTTCTGAAGGAAGGCGCTTGTATAATATCCAATGTCAGCATTGTCATGGTATGAAAGGCAAAAACGATGGCGGTGTAATTAAAAGTGGGCAATATCCACCTCCACCGTGGGATGGGTACCAGTCTGACGATATCAAAAACTTACCAGACGGGAAAGCATACCATACCATTACTTACGGTAAAGGGAATATGGGCGCACACGGAAACGTGTTGAATCCTGACGAACGTTGGAAGGTATTGCATTACGTTAGAAGTTTGAGTTTGGGCGATGCATTTGAATACGCCGAAGAAGGAGCTGAAGACAATATGGTGTCTATGGACGCCAAAACTTTTGACGGCTTTGAATTGGCTGATATTGGAGCAGATTTGGAAATGATTAACGGAGCAATGCGCAACGTTAAGTTCAACGGATTGGCATACAAAAAATTCGAAGATGCGAGCATCGATCACATCGATAAAGTTGCAAAATACATGGAAGAATATCCTGCGTTAAAAGCAATGGTTGTTGGTCATGTTGCATCTGATGCAAACATTCCTGGATTTGGGGAACTAAGTTTAATTCGAGCTAAAACCGTTTGTGACTATTTAGAGTCGAAAGGGATTTCGCGAGATCGATTGAGTCCAAAAGGAAAAGGGTCTAGCATACCACTTGTATCAAACGATAGCAAGGATGGTAAAGACGTCAATAGACGTGTAGAAATTTATTTCATTAAATAATCAGAATAGAAAAGAAAATGGGACACCATCATATATCTGAAGTAAACGACGAAAAATTTATTTTCACTGGACGATCTAAGGCGATTGTTGGGTTGGTATTTTTGGTTGGATTAATTCTGACATTTATCGGAGTGAATCAAATCAAACATGAAGATGCACATGCTGCTGGTGAAGCACATGTTGAAGAACATGCATCTTCAAACCAAGAACTTCCTGTTCATACTGTTGGTATGCAAGAGCACCAAAGTCATGGTGATGAAGCACATGCCGCTGAGCACGCAGAAGAAGCACATGCTGCTGAAGAGGCACATGGCGAAAGCGATCACGGTAATGAGGCTATAGACGCAGGTAGTGAAGAACATGCTGCAGAACACGGAAGTGATCATGGTCCAACGTGGTTGACACGTTTGTGGGCGAATTTATTATTGAATTCATATTACTTTATGTTGTTTGCTGTCGGTGCACTGTTTTTCTTAGCAGTAAACTATGCATCTAACGCAGGTTGGTCAACATTACTCAAACGTATTATTGAGTCAATTACTTCTTATATCCCTATTGGAATAATTACCCTTGTTGCCGTGCTATATTTCGGTAAAGAGCATCTATATCATTGGGTTGTTTATTTTAATCAAGGTTTAGAGGTAGGACAAGAAGGGTATGATAAGATTTTGGTAAGCAAGGATTTTTTCCTTACTACTGGATGGTTATTAATTGGCGTTCCAACGATTATGTTGGTTTGGTGGTTATTTAGAATCGTATTGGTTCGTCTATCACACAAAGAAGACGAGCAAGGTGGCTTAACATTTTTCAAGAAAAGTGTAACCTATTCTGCAGCCTTCTTAGTTGTATTCGCTTTTAGTTTTTCAGTACTTAGTTGGTTGGTTATGATGAGTATCGACCCACACTGGTATAGTACGATCTACTCAGTCTATAATTTTGCAATTGCTTTCGTAACTGCTTTAACTGTTATCTGCTTCTTTACTTTATACCTTAAATCAAAAGGATATATGGAAGTTGTTTCAGATGAAGTAATCCATGATTTGGGTAAATTTATTTTCGCGTTTAGTATTTTCTGGGGATATATCTTTATTGCTCAGTTCTTGTTGATATGGTACGCAAACATGACTGAAGAAAGTATTTACTTCACGCAGCGGTTAACACCACATTTCAAATGGTTCTTTAGAACAAACGTCATTATGTGTTTTGCTCTTCCATTATTGGTATTGATGATGCGTAATGCGAAACGAAGTCCTAAAGTTTTGTTGGTTGCAGGATCAATAATTTTATTGGGTCACTGGTTGGATTTATTCTTAATGATTATGCCAGGTACTGTTGGACAAACAGCTAAGATTGGTGTATTGGAAATTGGTTTGACAATGGCCTTTGCAGGATTGTTTATCTTTTGGGTATTGAATAACCTTTCGAAGAAAAACTTATACGCAAAAAATCATCCGTATTTGCTCGAATCAGCGAATCACGATGTTGGGGTTTAATATCCTTTAAACAATATTTAGAAGCCTCATTTACATTTTGTGAATGAGGCTTTTTAGATTTTAGATTTGTCTATTGTCTATGCCTGATTACTGTGCCAAGTTTTCACTTTTCATTTTTTCCGCATGAACTACAGAGGTGAGAAAATGCCTTTAGGATTTAAACATCATAACAATCTATGCGCAAAAGTTAAGATCAACCTACCTTGGTTGTATCTATGACGCAAATGTCACGGGCAGAGGAGAGGGAATTGGTTTTAGATTTCAGATTTTAGATTTCAGATTTTCGCAATGCGTCATTCTGAACGGTCGACGTTAGGAGAACATGAGGAATCCCTTTTTGATTTTAGATTTTTGATTGGAGATTTCAGATTAGTCTCTTTCTGATTACTGTTACTACTTTTTACTTTTTCGCCGGTGGTACTTTTTATTAAACACGTTTTTTCAACTTAATCCCGTTGCCACATTGCTAGTAACGCTAAAATTCTCAATTCTCAACGCTCAATTATCAATTGCCCAACAAACCGATTATCTTTGCGCGCTTATTCACAGAGTCAATATGCTTTCAGCTTCAAACATATCTTTACGTTTCGGTAAACGGGTCTTATTTGATGAGGTCAATGTTAAATTTACCGAGGGTAATTGTTATGGAATTATTGGCGCAAATGGCGCCGGAAAATCAACTTTTTTAAAGATTTTATCTGGAGAAATTGAGTCTACAACTGGTGATGTTTCAATATCACCAGGTATGCGGATGGCTGGACTAAAGCAGGATCACTTTGAATTCGACGAATTCCCAGTGCTAGAAACCGTGATTATGGGGCATAAAACGCTTTATAAACTCATGAAGGAAAAGGAGGCAATTTATGCC
>JBLING010000037.1:0-11834 GCA_047639155.1 bacterium | reverse complement strand
CTTATCCATGGGGTGCTTACAGCCAAGTTATGGTCCAAGATTTTATGTACGGTGCGATGGAAAATACATCGGCTACAATATTTGGTGATTTTTTTAATGTTGATGAAAAGGGATTTAACGATAGAAATTATATATCAGTAAATGCCCATGAAGCAACACACCAATGGTTCGGGGATTTGATTACGGCACGATCTAATAATGGTACGTGGTTACAGGAAAGTTTCGCGACTTATTATGCCAAACTTTTTATAAAGTCGATTTATGGCGAAGATCAATACGCCATAACGATGCGTAATGAGGTGAACAGTGCATTGTCGGCGGGCCAAAAAGACAATATCCCAGTTGTACATTCAAAATCAGGTTCAGCACGTGTTTACCCTAAAGGGAGCACGATTATACACATGTTGCGCTATGTTCTTGGTGACGAAGAGTACAAAAGAGTGATCAAACATTATTTGGAAAAACATGCCTTTGCAAACGTTGAAACAAACGATATCAATCAATCGATACAAGACGTTTTGGGAATGAACTTAGATTGGTTCTTTCAGCAATGGCTTTACCAAGGTGGGGAGCCACATTACGAGGTGAGTTACAAAGATTATGCGACTGAAACGGTGATGACCGTCAGTCAGATTCACGATCAATCTTTAACCACTGAGCTGTTCAAGATGCCAATAAAATGCGGTGTTTATTTTACGGATGGGACGAGTGCTGTGGAAACCAAGTGGATTCAAAAACAAACAGAACAAATAACATTCAAACACAGTGAGGGGAAAGTCGTTTCCTACGTTTTATTTGATGTGAAAAGTGAAATATTAAAATCAGTCACCTTTAATAAATCAACCGCCGTATTGATAAATCAAATGGATAATGCTACCAATTTGATTGATCGGTACGATGCGGTTTTAGGACTTGAATCGATGGACATCGAACTTAAAAGAGAGGCTTTGCAAAAGGCTTTTGAAAAAGAAACATATTATGCCATAAAAGGGGAAATAGTGAAACAATTGCTTAAAGACAGTAAGAGTAATTTTTTCCTAATTAGCAAGTTGCCTAAAGAAGACGTTCGGGTGAAACGTATTGTTTTGAATGACTGTGATAACGCTAAGGTATTCAAATCAGTTTTTGAATCAAGCTTGTCGGACAAATCATATTTGAACAAAGAAGCAGCATTGCGTTGCTTGTGTGAAGACAAAGAAGCAAACAGAGATGCGTACTTCGAACGTACAAAAGACGATATAGGGCTGGGACATAATGTGCGCATTACCTGGTTGAGTTACAAACTGGATCAACTTAAAACGGACTCGTTAGAGCAGCTTCGAGATAAGTCAAGCAATTATTTTATTTATCTAAATGAGTTGACAGGGTATAGTTCTAATTTATATGAATTCAGAACCCGCATTTCAGCAATGAATGCGATTAAGAAGTATAACTATTTAAATGCCAATGCGATTGTGAATATATTAGAGGCATGTACCAGTAACAACAGAAGATTGGCTAGTCCTGCCGTTGCAACACTTAATTGGTATAATGAGCAATTGTTGATGAAGAATGCCATACAAGCGGTATTCGATCAATATGCTTTTACAGAGGAGCAACGTAGTCGCTTGCGCGCATCAAGCGTAGTGGAATAATATGCGTTGTGGGTTTAGATAAAACGTAAATTGGGCTAAATTCGCGGCTTATTTAAGCAGTTAGAACAACATGTCATATTTTTTCACATCAGAATCCGTTTCCGAGGGCCACCCAGACAAGGTCGCCGATCAAATTTCAGACGCATTAATAGACCATTTTTTGGCTTTTGATCCAAATGCAAAAGTGGCTTGCGAAACGCTTGTAACCACTGGCCAGGTAGTATTGGCTGGAGAGGTAAAATCGAATACTTATTTAGACGTGCAGAAGATTGCGCGTGAAGTAATTAACCGTATTGGTTATACGAAAAGTGAGTACATGTTTGATGGTAATTCTTGTGGAGTGTTTTCAGCAATTCATGAGCAGAGCGAAGACATCAATCGTGGTGTTGACAAAGGGGATAAAATGGATCAAGGTGCCGGAGATCAAGGAATGATGTTTGGATATGCAACAAACGAGACTGACAATTACATGCCGTTGGCTGTTGACTTATCACATAAGATTTTGCAAGTTTTAGCAGATTTTCGACGGGCTGAAGATGATATTACATACTTGCGACCTGACTCAAAATCTCAGGTAACGATAGAGTATAATGATGATAACCAACCTGCTCGTATTGAGGCTATTGTTATCTCAACCCAACACGACGACTTTGACGAAGAAGTTGCTATGTTGGCGAAGATCAAGTCTGATATGATCAACATCGTAATCCCTAAAGTAAAGTCTGGTTTAAGTGCAGATATTCAAGCACTTTTTGGAGACGATATTAAGTACCACATTAACCCAACTGGCAAGTTCGTAATCGGCGGGCCACACGGTGACACCGGTTTAACAGGTAGAAAGATTATAGTTGACACCTATGGTGGTAAAGGAGCCCACGGAGGTGGAGCGTTTAGCGGTAAAGATCCAAGTAAAGTAGATCGCAGTGCGGCATATGCTACGCGTCATATTGCTAAGAATATGGTTGCGGCTGGTTTATGTGATGAGGTTCTTGTTCAAGTATCCTACGCGATTGGGGTTGTTGAACCAATGGCTGTTTTTGTTGATACGTATAGAACAGCTAAGATTGATATGCACGATGGCGAAATAGCTGAAAAAATCAAAACGCTGTTTGACCTTAGACCTTTTGCGATTGAGGAAAGATTGAAGCTACGTACTCCGATATACAGTGAAACAGCAGCCTATGGTCATATGGGGAGAGTCAATGAAATAGTAACGAAAACATTTGCATCTCCAGATGGTTCAATTAAAGAAATCACTGTGGAATTATTCCCTTGGGAAAAGTTAGACTTCGTTGAGAAAATAAAAACTACATTTAACCTGTAAAACAAACTTATGTGCGGAATAGTAGCTTATACTGGTGATAAACAAGCGTTTGACTTTTTAATTAAAGGCTTGCAACGACTAGAGTATAGAGGGTATGACAGTGCTGGAATTGCACTTTTAAACGGCGAACTAAACGTATATAAACAAAAAGGGAAAGTCCTGGATTTACTCGAGGAAACGAAAGGTAAAAACATTGATGGAACTACCGGCATGGGCCACACAAGGTGGGCCACGCATGGTGAACCAAATCAAATTAATGCACATCCCCATGTAAGTCAGTCTGGTAATATCGCTGTAATTCACAACGGGATAATTGAAAACTTCGCTACATTGAAGGAGGCGCTAATGAAAAATGGCCATACCTTTAAAAGTGATACAGATACAGAGGTATTAATTCACCTAATTGAAGATATTCAACAACACGAAAACGTCGATTTATTTGAAGCTGTACGTTTAGCCCTGAACGAGGTTGTTGGAGCTTATGCAATCGTAATCATAAGTAAAAATGATCCGGGCACTATCATTGGAGCACGAAAAGGCAGTCCTCTCGTAATTGGAATTGGCAAGGGAAATAAGGAATACTACATGGCCAGCGATGCTACGCCAATTGTTGAGTATACCCGTGACGTTATTTATCTTGACGACAACGAAATTGCACAAATCAAAGACAGTGAGCTTACGATTAAAACCATTCAAAACGTTGTCAAAACACCGTACATACATAAGCTTGAGGTTACTTTGGAAGCGATTGAAAAAGGGGGATATGAGCATTTTATGCTCAAGGAAATTTACGAGCAGCCTAAGTCTATATACGACAGTATGCGTGGACGATTCAATCCAACTGATTTAACTTTTGCCATGCGTAGCTTGCATGAGTATGAGTCGAAGATTAAAAATTTAAAACGTATCATTATCGTAGGCTGTGGAACCAGCTGGCATGCCGGCTTGGTGGCAGAATATATCATTGAAGAGTTTGGACGTTTACCAGTTGAGGTCGAATATGCCTCAGAGTTTAGATATCGCGATCCTATTATTTCCGAAGATGATATGGTTATTGCCATTAGTCAATCTGGGGAAACTGCAGATACTTTGGCAGCGTTGGAGTTGGCTAAAGAAAAAGGAGCAACAATTTATGGTATTTGTAATGTTGTTGGTTCCTCAATACCACGGATGACGGATGCGGGTGCATATACCCATGCTGGTCCGGAAATTGGGGTTGCTTCAACCAAAGCTTTTACCGCTCAAGTAACGGTTTTAGTCCTAATAGCACTCGGTATTGCGGATATAAGAGGAACGATTAAAAAAGATAGATTACGACAGATATTTGCGGAGCTTGAAGCTTTACCTGGGAAAGTGAAAAAAGTTTTGGAAAGTTGTAGTGACAAGGTATTAGAAATAGCAAAACGCTATAAAGACGTGGATCATTTCTTGTACTTGGGGCGTGGGGTTAATTTTCCAGTAGCCTTAGAGGGAGCATTGAAACTTAAAGAGATTTCGTATATCCATGCTGAAGGGTATCCTGCAGCAGAGATGAAACATGGTCCAATTGCTTTAATTGATGAAAACATGCCTGTCGTTGTAATTGCTCCGAACCGGGGTTACTACGAAAAGGTGTTTAGTAACATTCAAGAGGTCAAAGCTAGAAAAGGAAATATCATTTCAATTGTTACTGAGGGCGATGAAAAGGTGTCTGCGATATCAGATTACTTTATCGAAATACCTGATACGGAAGACTGTTTAGTCCCAATATTAGCAACAATTCCATTGCAGCTGCTGTCTTACCATATTGCGGTTATGCGTGGTTGTAACGTTGACCAACCACGAAATTTAGCTAAATCAGTAACGGTAGAATAGTGCATAACGTAGGTTTTGAGTCCTAGTTTTATTCGTGAAAATCTGAAGAATTAATTTCACTCTTTGAATCGAGTCAAAATGAATATTATGAGCATATTCATGTGAAAGTTTTCTTGTACCCTTATATCCAAAGTGTTAATCCAACTCCACTCTTTTTAATTTCACTTATTAGGTGTTTCTCTTTAAGGATGTATGCTTGTTTATCTTCAGCATCCATGTATTGAGAATGAAATTCTACAAATAAATGCGAAATGTGTTTGAGTGAATTTTCAGCAATAAGATTATCCAATATTTCATATTCAGAGGACTCAACGTCTAGTTTGACAATTATATTGTCATAATCTTTGGTTTTTCCCTTTAATAATTCAGATAGTGAAAGTGTTTCAACGTCAATTCCTTCCTCCTTGTTAACAGCAAAACGGGGTGAAATATGTTTTTCAATAAATGATCCGCCTTGAGTGAAATTATCGTTTGACTCCGCTAACCCATAAAGGGTTAATGTTTTAACACCAGTCCAAACGCCCTTGTTTATAATTTCAATTCTTTCAGATTCGAATTTTTTTAATTGTCCAAAACAATACGGGTTGGGTTCAATTAAAATAAAATCATGATTTTTTTATCAAAATATTGATTAAAATATGAAAATCCCTGACCGATGTTTGAACCACAGTCTATAAACAAGTTATGACCGGTTTTATATTTTTTTGATATTAAGTTTACTTTGTTATTTAACAGGAAATTTTCTAATTTTCTGTAGCAAATATTCCAAATTGTTTTTACCAATTGCATCCCTCAAAAGTAAGATTATTAACGCAAAGTTGCTTCAGAATTAGCATTCACTTACATACTTATCTTTCTCACATTACGATACTATCCACCACAGTTTTATCTTCAAATTGGGCTACTTATTATACTACTATAATACCCTTTTTCTTTATGAGCCTGACAAATACCTTTAGTATCCTAAACGCGATGGCTTTTTGTTGCTTGACTGCGTGAAAATACCATGTTTGGATGTTGCTCATGGAGGAGGATTAGTATGTGTAAAGCGATTAGTGATTGGAGAAATTTGCAAACTAATGAATTATATTTGTGCATGATGGGCAAGACGGACGTCCGCTTGTAAACCTTTCATTCACAGTAGTATAGATTTGTATAATAGACTTTTTCTTGTGGTGGTTTGTGTATTTTGGGGTCAAACTTCGGTAAACAGCCAATCGTTAGAAGTCTTGTCGAAACTGCCAAATGCTTGTCCAGAGTCATCTGGGTTGGTTTTTATAAATAACAACTCTTTCATTACCCACAACGATGGCGGGGATGGGCCAAACCTCTATTTCATTGATTCGTCCGGAATAGTCCAACGAAAAGTCAATGTTAAAAACGCAATAAACACGGATTGGGAGGATATCACAATGGCGCCAGATGGTAGAGTGTTTATTGGAAATTTTGGAAACAACGGGAACAATAGAAAAGATTTAGAAATTCTGGTTTTACCGGATTACAAAAAGTGGAAGAGTGATACGGTAGAACCGGACAAAATCTTTTTCTCTTATGATGATCAAAACGCTTTTCCACCTTCGTCCGACAATCGAGTGTTTGATTGTGAAGCGCTAGCGTTCTACAAAGACTCGTTATACATATTTAGTAAGAATTGGTCCAGTCCATTTAGTGGTATGGTTAAAATGTATGTGCTCCCTGCCGCACCAGGCACATATGCTATACAGCCACGCGACAGCGTAAACCTGGGAACAGTCAAAGAAATAGCCTGGGTAACAGGGGCAGATATCCAAGATTCCAGTTTGTATTTAGTCGGAAGCGCATTTGTGTGGCGTTTCAATTTTTTAGAACTACCTAATCTTACTTCTCCGACACAGTTAGCGCTCAATCATTTTAGCCAAAAAGAAGCTATTGCTGTGAACGGAAACAACATTTATATTACGGATGAAGCTTCAGGGGGATTTGGACAGTTGTATCGATTTACACAGAAGAATCCCAATGCTACAGCATTTGAAGTTGAAGCACTTAGAATTAAGGTAAACCAAACTACAAATAGCGTTTGGATCCAGAATAAGCAACGTGAATCACTACACGTTGAATTGATCGATATTTCTGGTAAAATGGTATCCGTTTTTGTTGGTAACGATGCACACATCGATTTAGACAAAAACATTATCGAAAAATGCATACTAAGACCTGGAGTTTATATGTTACATATTAGTGCAGAAAAGAATATCAACATTTGGACTAAAGTATTTATAAGTCAATGAGAAAACTGTTAAGACTGTCTTTCTATGCAGGACTTATTTTAGTAATAGTCCTCGCCGCTTGTGATACATTGATTGAGCAAAAAAGTGAGGGTTTTGTTTTTGCAGAATTGAGTGATATCCCTAGCAAAAAAACAGCGTTGGTTTTGGGAACTTCTTATAAAAACCGCAATGGATATGTGAATCCATATTTTCATCATCGAATGGTAGCAGCCGCAGAATTATATAAAGCGGGTAAGGTTAAATATATATTGGTTAGCGGTGACAATGGCCGGCTCGGTTATGATGAATCGACTGACATGATGGAAATGTTAGTTTCACTAGGTGTGCCAGCTAACGTAATCTATTTGGATTTCGCTGGGTTTCGAACATTAGATAGTGTTGTTCGTTGCAAAGAGGTATTCAGCCAAAATGAGATTGTAGTCGTTTCACAAGAATTTCACAACCAACGTGCAGTTTTTCTTAGCAAAGCGAATGGTTTGGATGCAGTTGCATACAACGCCAAGGACATTCCTATGAAGTATGGTTTTGCTGTTCATGTTCGCGAAAAATTGGCGAGGGTTAAAGCTGTTATTGATGTTGTGATTGGCAAAGAACCAAAGTTCCTTGGACCTAAAATAGTTGTCGGTGATGCATAGAATACTTTCTTTTGGAATGTGTTTTTTATTGTTGATGGGACTTAAATCCGACAACGGTTTCCGCGCTGAACAATTGGAGTTCCCACGTGTTAGAACTGCTTTTGAGAACAAAGAAGTCGATATTAAAACAAAGCTTAGATTGGCAAATGTTCAGCCAGAAAGTTTCGACTTATATGTCCGGGCGTTTAAGCAGGAAGGTATGGTCGAGGTGTGGGCGAAGAACCGTCAGGAAAAAATGTTCACTTTAATTTCAACGTATGCATTTTGTAGTAATGTAGGCGATCTTGGCCCAAAACGGGAGCAAGGCGATAACCAAATACCAGAAGGTTTTTATGAATTCAGTCTCTTTAATCCCAACAGTAATTATCATTTATCCTTAAAAGTAAATTATCCCAATAAGTCGGATAGTTTGTTAAGTCCTTATGCTAATTTGGGAGGACAAATATTTGTTCATGGAGGCTGCTTAACAATAGGTTGTATCCCTATTACGGATGATAAGATTGAAGAGTTATATGTACTAGCCGTTTTAGCCAAAGACAACGGTCAAAACCATATCCCAATCCATATTTTCCCGAATAGAATGAATTACAGTAATTACAAATCTTTGTTGGCGAAACATCCAAACCGTGGATTGCATATCTTTTGGACCAACCTGAGACCTATATATCAACATTTTGAACAAACTGGTCGATTAATGAAGGTGAAAATTAATCATCAAGGGCGTTATTTGTTTAATGAATGACGCTAGTTTGATCCTTCTAGGATACTCTATAGTATTGCTTTAAAATTACAAGAGTTGCGGTTAACTTCGCGCAACTTTCAAAAACCTGTAAATGAACTTTGAACAAACTGAAAACCAGATAATGATAGCGGACATGATCCGTGATTTTGCTGCAAAAGAAATTCGTCCAAAAATGATGGAATGGGATGAGGAACAACACTTTCCTGTTGATTTATTCCGAAAAATGGGGGAATTAGGTTTGATGGGAATCCTAGTACCAACCGAATATGGTGGTTCTGGTTTTGGGTATTTCGAATACATGACAGCGATTATTGAAGTGTCAAAGGTTTGTGGAAGTATAGGTTTATCCATGGCTGCACATAATTCTTTGTGTACCAGCCATATTTTGGCATTCGGGACGGACGAACAGAAACAAAAATATCTTCCCAAATTGGCGACTGCAGAATGGATTGGTGCATGGGGTCTTACCGAAACAGGAACTGGATCAGATGCCGGTGGAATGCACACTACAGCCGTTAAAGACGGAGATCAATGGGTGCTAAACGGGTCTAAAAACTTTATAACCCACGCTGTTAGCGGCGATATTGCAGTGGTTATAGTAAGAACAGGCGAAAAAGGTGATTCTCACGGTATGACAGCGTTTATCGTGGAAAAGGGAACTCCTGGTTTTAGCGGGGGAAAAAAGGAAAACAAACTGGGTATGCGCGCATCAGAAACGGCTTGTCTGTTTTTTGATGATTGCCGTATTCCAGCTGAAAATATATTGGGTAAAGAAGGCGATGGCTTTGTTCAAGCTATGAAAGTTTTGGATGGAGGTAGAATCAGCATTGCGTCTTTATCTATTGGAATTGCAAAGGGAGCTTATGAAGCCGCATTGAAATATTCAAAGGAGCGAGAACAGTTCGGAAAACCAATCTCGCAATTTCAGGCAATTGGGTTCAAGTTGGCAGATATGGCAACTAAAATTGAATGCTCTGAATTGTTAACCTCACAAGCTGCATATCTGAAAAACATAGGCAAACCAGTGACCAAAGAGTCCGCCATGGCTAAGTATTATGCCTCAGAGACCTCAGTAGAAGTTTCTACGGATGCTGTTCAGGTATTTGGCGGATATGGGTATAGTAAAGACTTTCCAGTAGAGAAGTTTTATCGCGACTCAAAATTATGTACCATAGGTGAAGGAACGTCTGAAATTCAGAAGTTGGTGATCAGTCGCCACCTATTGAAATAAAACGTTGTAAAACATTAAAAATATATTCATATTTGCACCCCCTTAAAAAAATCAGTAGAAAAGAATGTTAGTTGTTAACGTAAAAGAAAACGAATCTGTAGAGAAAGCTTTGAAGAAGTTCAAGAAGAAATTTGAACGTACAGGGGTTTTAAGAGAATTGAGAGATAGAAAGCAATTTACAAAGCCATCTGTTAAGAGAAGATTGCAGATGATTAAGGCAAAATATAAGCAGAGTCTGAATAACTAATTCAGAAGGAGCAATTCTCATCAGAATTTCTTATCTTGCAGTAGCCTATGGTTACTACTGCTCGTTTATTTCAAAATTACCTGGACTATCTGTCGTTCCAAAAGTCGTATTCAGAGCATACGATTGAGGCTTATTTGAACGACTTAGAGCAATTTCAACTTTTCCTTTCAGAACAATTCGATACATCATTAATAGTTGAAACACAATCCGTGTTTATTCGATCATGGATTGTAAGTTTAATGGAATCGGGCTTAAAGGCTTCTACCGTAAACCGAAAGCTCAGTACCTTAAAATCATTTTTTAAGTACTTGCGGATGATTGATTTAGTTACGGTAAATCCAGCCAGTAAGGTCCGCAACTTAAAGTTGCCTTCGAAAATTCCAACTTATTTACGAAAAAAAGAAGCAGACCATCTGTTTGATGATCTTGCAAAAATGGATGTAGAAAATCCGTTAGAGTCAACTGTAATGTCACTATTGTACAATACAGGTATTCGTCGTGCAGAGTTAATAGCATTAAAAGCATCAGACGTAGACTATAATCGCGGTCAGATAAAAGTATTGGGAAAAGGGAAAAAAGAACGCATTGTCCCGTTAGGGAAAGAAGTTATAGGCGTACTAAAAAAGTATCAGGCGTACAGAGATTCAGAAAACATTCCATCAAACCACTTCTTTATTCTTCGAAATGGCAAACCACTTTACCCGAAGTGGGTTTATAATTGTGTGAACAAGTGGTTAACGCTATATTCAAACGTTGAGAAGAAGAGTCCGCATGTATTGCGGCATAGTTTTGCAACACATTTGTTACAGAACGGCGCAGAGATAGCAGCGATAAAGGAGTTGTTGGGTCATGCAAGTTTGGCTTCAACTCAAATTTATGCGCAAAGCGATATCGCACACTTGAAGAAAGTGCATAAGTTGCACCCAAAGTCTTAAGTTAAACCCTAAATCAATATAATATGCACGTAGAAATTCAATCCATTCATTTTAAAGCAGATCATAAGTTAGTCGAGTATATTGAGAGAAAATTATCGAAGTTGGAGCAGTTCAGTGACGCGATAGTAGATTCTCAGGTTTATTTGAAAGTGGAAAACAATCATCACAAAGACAATAAAACAGTTGAAATTAAGGTAAATGTTCAGAATCAGAGCCTGTTTAAAACGCAAACATCTCAAAGCTTTGAGGCAGCAACTGACGCCGCCGTTGATGCATTAAAAGTGCAGATCAAAAAGTATAAAGAACGGCTTAGTTCAACTTCTTAAAATATTTTCAAAATTCTTTTGAAAACGATTTAAATAAAATGTACTTTTGCCAACCCTAAAAATGACGGGAAAGGCTCGCTTTGTTATTAGCGAAAATTTGAACGGATAATTTAGGTTAAAAAGCCGCCTTAGCTCAGTTGGTAGAGCAGCTGATTTGTAATCAGCCGGTCGTTGGTTCGAGTCCAATAGGCGGCTCTTTTTTTTATTGTTCTGGGGAGGTACCAGAGCGGTCAAATGGGACGGACTGTAAATCCGTTGCTTCGGCTACGTAGGTTCGAATCCTACCCTCCCCACTGCATTTGTTATTTGAAATACCAAAAAAGTTAATGAGGATTTCTTTTTTGATAATCGTTTAGCAGAGGCATACATGCGGGAGTAGCTCAGTTGGTAGAGCGACAGCCTTCCAAGCTGTAGGTCGCGGGTTCGAGCCTCGTCTCCCGCTCACTGTTGTTGCCGATGTGACTCAGACGTTGTCTGACGATGTTGGCTTACAATAAGCCGACGTAGCTCAGGGGTAGAGCGTTTCCTTGGTAAGGAAGAGGTCGTGGGTTCAATTCCCATCGTTGGCTCTGAGTGGCGCGGCAAAGAATATTTTAATAATCCTCGAGAAAAAAAAGTTTAAAAAATAATTTTAAAAAG
>JBLING010000036.1:0-11839 GCA_047639155.1 bacterium | reverse complement strand
GCGATTCAATTCGCGTCTATCGAGCGCTTGAGATTATCAAACGCAATCAAAGCGTACTTGATGCGAAATATGAATTTAGAAGACAAGAAATATCAATTAACGAGGTCTTCGCACGTATGTTAAATAATGGTGTCTACGACAACATCAATATGAATACATTCAATTTTGTTAATGCTTCGTTTGATGACCTGTTCTATCGATTCCCTACTCAAAACGAGTTCAATATTGCTTTTAGTATAATTGAAAAGAACGAGCTAGGGCCATTGTTTGGTGGGTTTGCCGGAACTAAAGGCGAATACTGTAAACTGTTGACGGAATCAGACGAATTTTATGAAGGATTGATTCGATGGACATACTTAACTCTGTTGGACCGAGATCCCTCAACTGCTGAAGTCTCTGCACATTTTCAGACATTACAATCAACACAAGACTTCAGAAACCTTCAAAAAGAAATTATAATAACAGACGAGTATGCAGATTTTTAAGAATAAATACGTCTTAGTGTTGGGAACGATTTTAGTTCTTTTATCCTCTTGTAAAAAAGATGTGATTGCCACGTATGACGTAAACGACGTGGATATTGAAGACAAAAGCTTGATTAAAGACAGGTCTAAATCGAATAAACAGTTTATTTCCATACTGTATACAACACTGCATCAAAAAGCCATTTCAAGTAACCAGTTGATACGTACTGAACGTGTTATTGAGTCGTTCGGTGATAAAGCACTTATAAACGAGGTGATTGTCAGTAATTACATGAACAGGGGGAATGTAGTGATGCCAAGCAATGATGAAATGCGGGCTGATTTGGACTCATTTGTCACCGTAACATACAAACTGTTTTTTGTCCGCATACCCACTGAAATTGAGAAAGCATTTTTTATTAATTATATAGAGGCCAATCCGAATATCACTCCCGAGTTAGTTTACACAGCCTTTGCCTCTGCAGACGAATACCAATTTTATTAAGTCGCATTATGAAGAGAAGAGAATTTGTTAAGAAAGTGGGATTAACCGCAGCAGGAAGTGCGGCGTTTCCTTACATATTACCATCTGGTAGGTTGTTTGCGAAGACGAATGCAGAATTAGCCGAACACGTGATATATGTGCTTTTTGCTGGTGGGGTTAGGCAACAAGAATCGGTATTACAGCAATACCTTTCAGGTAGCCAAAATGTTGACATAGGCGGTAACGTTATGTACAATATGTTCAATGGAGTTGGACCTGATCGCAAAATTGTTTACGGTACAACTCCAACCAACGAGCCAACGGGTAGTTTACCGATCCCTAAATTATTGAGCACTACTTTGCAGTCGCAAGGCTTGCTTTTCCCAGAAGTGGAAGCAGTAAATGGAGGACATTATGGTGGCCTAAACTCGCTATTAACAGGTAGTCGGTCATCGGCCCAAGGGTTAAAGGTTCGACCAAATTCTCCAACAATATTTGAATACTTAAGAAGGCACAGAGGATTTAAAGCGTCGGATGTCTGGTTTGTTGGATCCGGAATCGGGAATTCATTCCCACTATTGAATTCCAGTAACCACGAATCTTATGGCACCGAGTATGGAGCAAACTTCGTCGCTCCTGGCATAACATTTGGAAATGAGGGTTTAGAAGTTTTGAGTAATGCGAAAATCTATCATCCACAGGAAGAGCTGGAACCAATACAGAAGATGCGGGAATTCTTAAATAATTCATTTAGAATCAAAAATGGAGAAGTTCAAGGGATTCGAAATGATGAGGATGAGAAGGAAAATATTAAGAAATTCATTAGAGAAATGTTTGCTAAAAAGCAGACCGGTGGTATAGCAGGACCTCCAGTTGGAAAAAGTGGAGACTTAAATACACTGGCCTATGCGGGACAAGTAATGAAATATTTTAAGCCAAAAATCACTGTAGTAAACCTTTCAAACGTGGATGGTTGTCATGGTGATTTTTCAGGATACTTGCGATCATTGCATAGAGCAGATCATGGTGTAGGTTGGCTGTGGAACTATATACAAAATGAAATTCCAGAAATGGCTGGAAAAACGATTATGCTTGCTACTCCAGAATGTGGAAGGAATTTGAATCCAAATCCAATTCAGGACGAAAACGATTGGTTTGGATACGACCACAGTGGTGACGCCAATACGAGACGCGTTTGGAGTTTGATGGCTGGTCCTAACGTACCGTCAAACATGTCGGTTGGAAGCGAAACCAATCAAATAGGAAAGACCACGGATAATGTATTAACGATCGCCGAGATATTCGGGATAAAAGACGCAGTGTTGGGAGCAGGTTTTGTAGATGGAGGATCAAAATCACTATTCGATCGTATATGATGAAATTAAGACTAATTTATTCTACCATCCTTATTGTTGCCTTAGTTGGTTGTAAAAGCGGAGACCCAGACGTTACAAACCCTTACGATAGCCAGCAAGTTGGACAAGAACATGAAAAGGTGGACGGCGAGGAAGCCGAGTTAGACCCGAATACAATTGAAGGAATTCATGCCAACATTTTCAAACCTACGTGCGCCAATTCAGGCTGTCATGATGGGAACTTTGAACCTGATTTTAGAACCATTGAATCTTCGTATAATTCGTTGGTTGGCCAACCTATCATCAAACAGGATGATATGAACCCACTTACCGCGCGAGTCACCCCAGGAAACGCATCCACAAGTATGATTATCCGTAGATTGGAAGTTGATATAAATGGAAATTCTGGCACGATGCCGATTCTAACTGATCCCGATAGCGACTGGCCGGTAAAAAAGGACACGTATATCACTAATATTAAAACGTGGATTGACAACGGGGCGCTGAACCAGAACGGCCTTGTCCCTACTGCAACAAACTATCCAGTTCAGCTAAAAGGCATTATAGCCAAGGTAAACGGAAGTATAGTTTCAAGGAGTGGAGCGTATAAATCGTTGAATATACCAGCAGGTGCTTCAAGTGTGGAGATTTGGGTCGCATTCGAAGATGACGAGATTACCCCCGATCAACTATCGAACGCATCAGTCGATTTGTCAATCATGGCCAATAATTTTGATAGCACCAATATTACAACGTTAACATATACTGGTTCGCCAGAGGTAGCTACAGGTTATCAAGGTGAAGATGAGTCGTATTATCATAGAGCAACAATATCTTTGTCGAACTGGCAAAGTGGCGATGTGGTATGGTTAAGAACCTATGTATCTGATGGTGTGAACAACAGCGTTGCTCCAAATGATTTCTCTTTGTTTAGAGCAAAAGAATACGCGACCCTTAAATTGAAATAACTACAATGCACAAACTACTATATACTACTACGATAATATTCATGACTTTTGGGTGTACAGAGGTTGCTGTTGTAGATAAACCTGCTGGACCTCCAGTGATTGAATACGTGGATATTCAGCCTAGAATCGTAAAAGAATTTCAAGATTCAATCCTTATTACTTTCAAATATGCTGATCCTGATGGAGATTTGGGATATGAAAACCCAGACCTTAGACCTTTAGGCATTCACGACTTAAGACTACAGAAATCCGATTTTCAACATATTGGGTTATTAGCTCCTATAGACGCCCACGTAGATGTTTCCGGCGAACTTACCGTGAAACTTAAAAATACTTTTTTGCTCGGTTCGAGTGATCAAGAAATAACGACATACGAACTCATTTTTACAGACCGTGCTGGAAATACCAGTAACCCAATTCAAACAGATGAAATTAGCATAATACGTCGTTGAGAAATCTATTTTCCATAGCGCTGCTACTCTCTGTATCGTCTGTTTCTGGGCAGAACGACTTTTACATGTCGAATGCTAAAGTGAGTGACTGTAAGGGAAACTTTTTCGACAGTGACAATGGCAGTAAGTCTGACGATTATGACCACAACGAAGATTATATTTTTACAATTTGCGTACCCGGAGCAGAAAGCATCACGCTTACGTTTACTGCATTTTGTACAGAGGCCGATTTAGATTTTCTGATACTGTACGACGGCAAGGATACAACAGCGAATAAATTATCTGGAAAGCTTTCAGGATCTAGTACTCCAGGGTCTTATACCACTACGGATTCTTGTTTGACGATTTATTTTCATAGTGATGCCAGTAAGTATTGCGATGGTTGGGAAGCATCCTGGACAACCAAAGTAATTCCGCTTTTGCCTCCAAAAATCATACCTCCAACAGTAAGTTGTGAAGACACCAAGCTTGGTATAAAATTAGACCAGAAATGGAATTGCGATTCACTTTCAGGTGCTAATTTTACGGTCACAGGACCCATTAACCCCATTGTCACGCTAACCCCGATAAACTGTGACGCGAATAATGAAACCGATACATTCATTCTAAATGTTAGCCCAATGCTCGACAGGAGTGGGACGTATCTTGTAGAATTTGACGCAGTTAGATATGACCGATGTGATTCTGCTTGGCAACTACATGCAGACACAACTTTTGATATAACGAACTGCCCAATTTATGTAAACCTACTCGCGGATCCTGATACGGTATGCTTTGGTACATGTACAGAAATCACGGCTGAGGTTACAGGCGGAGATTCAAGTTTATATGTATTCAATTGGTCTCCCGGTATTAACGGAACTTTTGGCCCACATACGTATTGTCCAACTACATCGGGTTGGGTGAAATTGACTGTTTCCGATGGTATTTCAATTCCCGGAACTGACTCTATTTGGATTGAAGTTGTAAGTCCACCAGTAGCGCGAACCGACACAACTGTTTGTGAAGCAGCTACGGCTTTTAACTTAACTGCAACCCCAATAGGTGGTAATTGGACTGGCAACGGCATTACGAATGCGTCCACTGGTTTGTTTGACCCACCTACTGCAGGTGCTGGACAGCATGAAGTGATATATCATTTTGCTGGATGTACAGACACGGTTGTTGTAAATGTAATAGCCTTTGACGCTGGACCACCAGACGCGTCATGTCCTGGTTTGTCGCCTTTTCAAGTTACTGCTTACAACCCAGCTGGAGGAATTTGGTCTGGACCAAACATTGATTCTACTGGATTATTTGACCCACAAGACACCGGAACATACACGGTTACATATACCTGGAACGGTTGTTCTGATACCAAAACGATAAACGTATACCCCGTTTTCGCTCAAGAATTTGATACAGTCTGTCAGTCTACGGATTCGATACTTTTAAACTTTAGTCCGATTGGTGGAATATGGTCAGGCCCAGGATTTAACGATAACCGATCAGGATGGTTTGTGCCACGACGAGCAGGATCTGGGAATAAACAATTAATCTATAATGCCAATGGCTGTAGAGACACAACATGGGTCTACGTAAAACCTATAAGTGCTCGAGGAAACCAAATACTTTGTCCAGACGGAGGAACCAATTTTACTTATGCAGGTTGGCCAGCCGGTGGATATTGGGAGGGCCGTGGTATTATTGATTCACTAACTGGTGAATACGATCCTTCCTTCGTTTATACGATAAATCGAACGTGGTACAACGATACCATATATTACAACGTCAACGGATGTCGTGACGAAAAGATTATGTATGTCCGTCAGACCATTGTCTACAATGACACATTAAAATTTTGTATTGAAGATCCACGAATACTTCTAACGTGGAGTACGGTTAGGCGCACACCTGGAGGCGGAATTTGGACAGGGGCTGGTGTTACTGGAAATTACTTTACACCAATTCTAGCAGGACGCGGTATACATACCTTGTATTACGATGCTTACGGCTGTAGAGATAGTATTATTATGGTTGTGCATCCACAATCAAATATTCAACAGGATACGTTAGTATGTGAAACAGACTTGCCACTAATTTTATTTGCAGTGCAGAGTGGAGGTTATTGGTCAGGACGCGGACTCACCGACACTGCTTTGGGTCGCTTTGATCCCAGCAAAGCGGGCGTTGGGACCCACAAAATGTATTATTTCTCGCGTTATGGATGTATAGACTCCTGTACTATCCAAGTAGGAGCTAGACCCGTTGCAAGAATTTCTCAATATCAACCAA
The DNA here is from genome assembly GCA_047639155.1 of bacterium. Classification (GTDB taxonomy): domain Bacteria; phylum Bacteroidota; class Bacteroidia; order NS11-12g; family UBA9320; genus UBA987. Next base: position 5,842 of record JBLING010000036.1, on the reverse strand, counting down.
TCTATTGTTTTTCTGATACGACTTTAATTTTTTCGGGGACTCCATATGGAGGAACCTGGACCGGAACAACATTTGGAGATAGTTTGTTTAATCCGGATCTGTCTGGAACTGGTAATCACAAGATATTATATCTATTTGGAACGCCAACTTGTTTTACAACCGATAGTGCGTTTGTAGAAGTGTTAGACACCTTAAAAGGAAGTGTTACACTAGATGACGATTCACTATGTTACGGAGAGGAGTCAACTCTAATTGCAACTGGTTTAAGGGGAGGGACAAGTAACTATAGTTACAGTTGGTCGGCTTCTACATCAAAAGATAGAAACATATTTGTACGACCACCAAATACGCAGTGGGTTCACGTTACCATTTCTGATGGCTGTTCTGATCCCTATAAAGACAGTGTTTATATACATGTGTTTCCAAAGATTGAAACCGATGCGATAACTTCGGATACGCAGTGTTATGGAACTGTTGGCTATGCCGAGTTGCAACCAAGACTTACTGACCCTTATTCTGTGACATGGTTTACAACACCACCTCGTTTTACGAATAGGATTAACGCCCAGGTTGCTACTACATACGATTTTAGAATCCAAAACTTGCTGACCAAGTGTATTCTGGATTCTGGTATATACGTTCCATCATATCCAAGAATCAACGCTTATTTTATAACGACACCGGCTGAAGGGATTTGTTTAAATCCATTTGACCCAGAATTGCAGGTTATTAATTATACTGTTGGGGCAACTCAAGGGACATGGTACTTTGGAGACAGCACACAGCAAGGATACTCAACCTTCGACAATCCTAGCCATATCTACAAAACGGATACCAACAAATATGTTATTTGGTTGTACGTCGAAAATAGGGGGGGCTGTTTGGATTCATTTAGTGTGAATGTGTGCGTTGATGATTCGGTTTATGTTGTTATTCCAAATGCTTTTTCGCCGGGTATTGATGGTGTAAATGATTTCTACCATGTAAGGACTGCTGGAGTAACGAATTTTTATATGGCTGTATTTAATCGTTGGGGTGAAAAAGTATATGAAACTTTTGATAAAGACTTTGAGTGGGACGGCAGTTATATGGGTAAGCCGATGCCAATGGGAATCTATCCTTACTACATAAAATACAAAGGCAAAAAGACAGCGCGACAGCAGACTCAAGGAACGATTCAAATCATACGTTAACGGTCTATTTATCTCTAAAAAAAAAGCATTTGTATTATTTGGTGTTTTTTTAATCGAATTCGTTGAAAAATTAAAAACTTAGGGCTACTTTTGCAGCCCTTTTTGAGGATATAATAAAAAGAAACACACAGTGGATACGCTTTCGTATAAGACAAAATCAGCCAACAAGGCAACAGTTCAAAAGAACTGGTACATTGCTGATGCAGAAGGAAAAACCTTAGGTAGGTTTGCTTCTGAAATTGCAAAAATTATTAGAGGTAAGAACAAACCTGATTTTACGCCTCATGTTGATTGTGGTGATAACGTAATTGTTATCAATGCAGAAAAGATCACCATGACTGCGAATAAAATGGAAACCAAAGTGTATATCCGACATACATCTTATCCAGGTGGCCAGCGTGAAACTTTAGCCAAAGAATTGTTAGCAAAAAAACCTACGGCATTAGTTGAAAAAGCCGTGAAAGGTATGTTGCCTAAAAATAAATTGGGGAACAGACTATTTCATAACCTTTTTGTTTACACCGGTACTGAACACCCACATGGTGCACAGAAGCCAGAAACTTTAGAACTTTAATATCCTATGGAAGTTACAAATACATCCGGCAGAAGAAAAACTGCAGTAGCAAGAATTTACATGACTCCTGGAAAAGGAGCTATTACAGTTAACAAAAAAGACTACAAAGACTATTTCCCATCTTCTTCACAACAATATAAAGTACACCAACCACTTGTTTTATGTGGTTTAGATGGTACGTACGATATTAAAGTTGTGCTAAAAGGTGGAGGTTCTACCGGTCAATGTGAGGCTTTGCGTTTGGCAATATCAAAAGCAATTGTTGAGATTGACCCAGAGCACAAATCAGCTTTAAGAGGCGAAGGGTTCATGACGCGTGACAACCGAATGGTTGAGCGTAAAAAGCCTGGACAAAAGAAAGCAAGAAAGAAATTCCAATTCAGTAAACGATAAACTTCGTATATGTCAGAAATTACGACAAAAATATTATTGGATGCAGGTGTGCATTACGGACACCTTACCAGTAAGTGGAATCCCAAAATGGCTCCTTTCATTTTTATGGAGCAAAACGGAATTCACATCATTGACTTAAACAAAACGCTTTCAAAACTTAGTGATGCGAAAGCTGCAGTAAAGGGAATTACCAAATCTGGTAGAAAGATAATGTTTGTTGCAACTAAGAAGCAAGCCAAAGACATTGTACAAAATGAGGCTACTCGTGTAAACATGCCTTACGTAACTGAACGATGGTTAGGTGGTATGTTAACAAACTTTGCAACTGTTAGAAAGTCAATCAAGAAAATGCAATCCATCGATAAGATGGTATCAGACGGAACTTATCTACACCTTAACAAAAAGGAAAGGTTAATGAAAGACCGTGAGAAAACGAAGTTGCAACGATTATTAGGCGGTATTGAGCAATTGAACCGACTTCCAGCAGCATTGTTTATCATTGATGTAAAGCGTGAGCACATCGCTGTTAAAGAGGCTCAAAAATTGAACATCCCAATTTTTGCTGTTGTTGACACAAACTCAAACCCAAATTTAGCGGATCATCCAATCCCTGGGAATGATGATGCTTCTGCATCTATCGAATTGTTAACGCGTCACTTCGCAGATGCGATTGCTGAAGGGTTGAACGAAAGAAAGATTGCAAAAGACGCAGCAAAGAAAGATTCAGATAAAGAAACGGCAAAAGAAGTAGCCGCTAATTAATCTTTTCAAAAATATTTAATTTATACTTTCATGGCTATTACCGCAGCAGCAGTAAACGAATTGAGAAAAATGACCGGTGCAGGAATGATGGACTGCAAAAAGGCATTGACGGAAGTAGATGGCGATTTTGAAGCCGCTATCGACTTACTTAGAAAAAAAGGACAAAAAATTTCAGCAAACCGCGCTGACAGAGACGCAACTGAAGGTGCAGTAATTGCATTGGCTTCTGCAGATAAAACTGTTGGTATAATTGTTAGACTAAGTTGTGAAACTGACTTTGTTGCTAAAAACTCCGGTTTTATCGCGTTGGCAGAAAACATTGCTCAAATTGCATTAGAAAACAAAGCGGCAGATCTAGTCGCATTGAAAGCATTGACTATAGATGGTCAAGCAATCAGTGAGCGTTTAACTGAAGAGATGGGTAAAATCGGAGAGAAACTTGACGTTTCTAAATACGCTATCATTAATGGAGCATCAGTTATTAACTATATCCACGCTGGAAACAGAATTGGTGTTTTGGTTGAGTTGAGCTTGCCTGCAAATGACAGTATTAGTGAAGCGGGTAGAGATGTTGCAATGCAAATTGCCGCAATGAACCCGGTTTCTGTAGGAGAAGATGATATTTCAGCGGACGTTAAGGAAAGAGAGCTTGAGATAGGAAGAGAACAAGCACGTGCAGAAGGAAAACCAGAGCAAATGATTGATAAAATTGCAATGGGTAAACTGAATAAATTTTATAAAGAGAATACGTTGACCAAACAAGCTTTTGTGAAAGACGGATCTATGACTGTTGAGGCCATGCTTAAAGGCATTGACGGAGGGTTAAAGGTTGTATCTTTTTCAAGAATAGCTCTTGGTTAATCATATTTATAAATAAAGAGATAAGGAGAAACGTTGTTTCTCCTTTTTTTTTGTTTTTTTTTGAATAATAATATAGCCCCGAAGGAAAATGAAGTACAAACGTATATTGTTGAAGTTGAGTGGTGAGGCCCTATTGGGTACTAAAGAATACGGGATCGACCCAATAGTCCTTAAAAGCTATGCACTTGAAATTAAGAAAGTATTAAACCTTGGGGTTGAAGTTGCTATTGTAATTGGCGGTGGAAATATCTTTCGAGGAGTCCAAGGTGTTGAGGGAGGTATGGAAGATCGTGCTCAAGCCGACTATATGGGAATGCTAGCAACGGTTATTAACGCAATGGCACTTCAGGGCGCTTTAGAAAAACAAGGTATTTACACGCGTTTGTTAAGTGCAATTAAGATGGAAGAGATAGCTGAGCCATTTATCCGTAGAAGGGCGATTAGACACCTTGAAAAGGGCCGTGTAGTGATTTTTGGTGCTGGTACAGGGAATCCATACTTTACTACTGATACTGCCGCATCCTTGAGATCTGTAGAAATTGAAGCGGATGTACTGCTTAAAGGCACGCGCGTAGATGGTATTTATTCCGCTGATCCAGAAAAAGATTTGTCTGCAACCCGTTTTGATAATCTTTCGTTTACTGAAGCCATCCGATTACAATTAAAAGTGATGGATATGACTGCCTTCACGCTTTGTCAGGAAAACAAACTACCCATTGTTGTTTTTGATATGAATAAAGAGAACAACTTGGTTAACCTAATTCAAGGGAATGAAGTTGGGACATTAGTCAGCTAATTGATTGGTTCTACTGCCGTTTCTTTGGTTATAAACCCTTCGTTATCAAAGTCGGTTTGCTGAAAGTAAATGATGCCATCCCTTTCGTAAACCTTATTCTGTAAACCCTCCGAACTAATGTTAAATCCAGAGTTTGGGATTAAAAACGTTGGTACGATGACGTTCCACAAAGAATCATTCAAACTCATTGTTTTCATGGAATACGTGTTGCCGTTCATTGGAGCTTGATACAAGCTCAAATCGTCGGCGCCATCATCGTTTAAGTCTCCTTCGTTTATTAGAATAACATCACAACATCCTACCTTGATTTCTGAGATTGTCGCTGACGAAAAATATATTGAATAAGCTCCCGGCACTCCATTTTCAATGGCATTGCCATACCCTTTGTCGGTCTGAACACAAAACGCATACTCCTTTACGCCGTCACCGTTAAAATCGCCATATACCGAGCTACCAATACGACTAAACTGTGCTTGGCTCAAACTTGCACTGAGCAACAACAAAAAGAAAGTTGGTTTTCTCATAGCTACTTTCATCAAATGAACGATGCTTTATGTAGATTGGTATAAATAACTAGTCAAATGACGGAGTAAAACGGGGCATTAGCAAGAGGAAGTTATTCAATCACTCCACATAAAAAGGACTTTCAATTACGGGACTTGTTGCAATTTTATACCTTAAACATTGAGATACCTGCACCTGGGTAGAACTCTTAGGTCCATTCATTATCAATAATAATCAATTCACATTTGATGATCATATAAGTACCTAAAAAATAGCACCCTAGATTCTCTGGGTTTTCCGAGGTGAGGCTTCAGTTTTTACTGAAGGGTTGGATAAGTCATCAAACAAAAATCGACATAAGGGTCAAGGGCTCCATGGGTAGAGGGAAGCAGCCTTATATCGTCTAAAGGAACCACGTTGTTTCTTTTTAATACTCAATTCAACATGTTCAGCGAATAACCAACCCTTTAGTTTTTACTGAAGGGTTGCCTCGGGAAAACCGGTAGAGACCCAAAGTGTTGGTATTAAATGCCTTATAAATCATTCATCGGCAGAATGGTTAGGTATTGCTATTGTTCCACCCCATAGGTGCTACCCACGCTAAATTTTCGGATTGTTACTAACCTTAAATTTATAATCTGATTCTCCGTAAATATACCAGAATGTAGATTGGCTGCATTAATGGGCAATAGTTTTGTTGAAAAATAAGAACTATGAACCTATTAAATTTTATTGAAGAATTTCCGACCGAGGCAAGTT
>JBLING010000035.1:0-12152 GCA_047639155.1 bacterium | reverse complement strand
TATGTATTTCATAATGTTCAGTGTAAACAACAGTCTTCTCCAAATTTACAAAAAATAGTTTATGCAAAACACGACTTAGGACACTACGTTCTCCAGAGATTACAACTTAAACCTAATTGGAAGCTGAAAAGTTGATTTTACGGGTTTGCCATCCCACGTACCAGGCATCCATGATGGCATTTCTTTTATCATTTTTAGCACTGCATCTTCAATACCAAACCCAATTAATTTAGTCGATGTTATGTGAACGTTTGATAAACTCCCGTCTACTTCTATGTCAAACCTAACCTGCACCATTGCGTTAAGACTATCAACCCAATCTATATCAGGATAGACCAAATGTGTGGTTACATATTGGAGCATTGAGTCACGACCACCTGGAAATTTTGCCCCTGTATACGTAGGACAATAAATTACCCCTTCGTTATCAGTGGTGTCCGTTTGAGCAAATGCTGATAGCATCGATAAATAGAAAACACAAAATATCACAACTAGTACACGCACTTTACGAAGTTACAGATTTGGCATCAATCAATCTTTGACTCATTCTCCCATCATCACTATCCATCACTATCCGTAGTCTGTAGTAATGGCCTGAGGGATGGGGACTACCTACGGATAACAAATAAACAACTTATTCCAAAATTACAATCTCCAACAACCCAATCTTACTACAATAATTTCGTGCACTGCTATATACGTAGTCTTCTGGTCGCTTTACGATTCCTGCTTTGACTGGATTGAGATGTAAATAATGTAAACGCTGATTCTTCATTCTATTTGTTACAAGCTCAACTGGATGGTTATCCTGTCTCCAAAATTGAAAGTTTTCGTTTCGAGAGTTTTGTTTACAAGCATCTTTAAATATTTTCAACATCCATTCTCGCCTACTTTCTCGTTGATTGTTTTCAATCGAACGTAAAATTTGAACAGAAGTGAATTTTTTGAAATCTCTTAGAATATCGCTAAGTCGTGAATCCTTTTGCACTGAAGCGATTAAGTGCATATGGTTACTCATAATTACCCATGCATGCAGGATTAAACCTTTGTTCTTTTGACAATTTCGCAAGCTATCTACCGCAATATCTTGATAACATTTGCGCGTAAATACGTCAACCCACTGCACAACTGCAAAAGATATAAAGTAAATGCCATGCTGATTTCGAATCTTGTAACCACCTTCACGCATAGCACAAAGAATGCACGATAATACCGGATCAACCTTTAAATGCCTCCAAATGAAGTTGACGCTTATCCTTGCGTTTGATTTAGACTAGTCCGTAGTCAGAGACTACGGACAGTAGTGGTAGTTAGAGACTACGGACAGTAGTAGTGTGGTACAGACAGCAGTTATTTCTATTTTTTAGCTTTTAATCCTTAATTCATTGTTTGATGTAGGCTATAGATGCGTTATTCGCAAAAGCGAACCGTTTTGTTGGCGTTATGGGATTAAAAATAAAATTTATATGATCAAGTTATCTTTTAAAAATCCATATCTGGTATTGGTCCTGGCTATTGTTGTTTCGATTTTATCAGGAGTCTTAATTCCCCGTATGGCGGTGGATATTCTCCCAAAATTTAAAAAATCCGCGATGCAGATTCTTACGCTGTATCCTGGAATGCCCGCAGAAGTGGTTGAAAAGGATATTACCAGTAGAATGGAACGCTGGACGGGCCAGTCACCTGGTATTGAAAAACAACTCTCAAAAAGCTTGATGGGTGTTAGTATCGTGACCAACTATTACGGTGAAGATGTTGATCCAGCAGAAGCAATGGCCAACACATCTGCCTATGCCATGAGTGATATGTACTATCAACCTCCAGGCACGTTGCCTCCAATGGTTCAGCCTTTTGATCCTACCGCTAGCAAGCCTTTGATGTTACTTACCGTTAGTAGTGATGTTAAAAGTGGGTCGGAGTTATATGGTCTGGCTTATTACAAATTACGGCAGATGCTTAGCAGTGTCCCCGGCATTGTAGCTCCAGCAGCCTACGGGGGCTCTAAGCGTAGAATCCATATCTATGTCGATCCGTCTAAACTTGAAGCGCTTGGTATCTCTCAAACGGATGTAAATAAAGCCATTCAAGACAATACGACAATGATTCCTTCGGGTATAGCAGAGATTGGTTTGATCAATTATGCAATCGATGCCAAAGGAATGATTATCGATGTGGACGACTTCAATGATATTGTTGTTACCTATAAAAATGGGATCCCAGTGTATGTAAAAGACGTGGGGTATGCATCTGACGCAAGTGTTATTCAAACAAACATTGCCAGGGTTGATGGGAAAGAACAAGTATATCTGCCTATCTTTAAAAGACCTGGTGCAAACACAATCGCATCCGTTGAGGCAGTTAAGAAAGCGCTTCCCGAATTGAAACAAAGACTAGGTGACGAAGTACAATTAAACATCATATTTGATCAAAGTTCTTATGTACGTAACGCCATCTCTGGCTTAACACGTGCAGGTATAGGTGGATTGATTCTGGTTGTCTTGATCCTTATTCTGTTCCTTGGAAATTTTAGGTCTGCATTCATTGTGTCCATTAGCTTACCGTTATCCATTCTGTTTGCGTTTGTTATGCTTTCTTTTACTGGTCAGGCCATAAACAGTATTACGCTAGGTGGTATTGCGCTCGTTTTGGGATTACTCGTGGACAATTCTATTGTTGTACTTGAAAATATTGACCGTCATTTAAAGATGGATAAAAATGCTTGGCAAGCCTCAAAAGATGCTGCCTTGGAAGTTGCGACTCCAGTATTGGCTTCCACGTTGGTCATTATCGTTGTGTTCTTTCCTGTGATATTCTTAACGGGAATGGCAAATTTTTTGTTTTCGCCATTGGCCATAACAGTTGCTGGTGCAATGATTGGTTCCTACATATTCTCACTAACGCTAGTACCTCTAACCGCAGCTTTCCTATTCAGAAATAAGTTACCCAATTCCGATGCGAAACCTAAAAAGACAGCACTTGGGTTCTTTCAAAGATTCATTGAAAGACTACGCTTGAGCTACGAAAAAAGTTTGGTAAAAGCGATGCACCACAAGTGGATTGTTCTCACAGTAGTTGGATGCTTATTCGTTGGTTCCCTTTTTGTAATGAAAACCCGATTGGGTTATGAGTTATTTCCACAATCAGATGTAGGACAAATGGAAATACAAGTCCGTATGGAATCCGGAACGCCATTAAAAACTACTGAGCACACCATTAAAGAAATGGAACAGGTCGTACGGAATGAACTTGGAAACGACTTAGAGCAAATCATTTCAAATATTGGCGTAGTGTACGATTTACCAGCAGCGTACACACCTAACTCTGGAACTCAAGATGCTTTCATGGGTGTGCAATTGAAAAGCGATCATGCAATTAGCACATTCGAATACGCGGCACGTTTGCGGAAAAAGTTGAACGACGGTTTTCCAGGAATAGAAATAAGCTTCAATACTGGCGGATTAATAACAGCCGCCTTAAACGACGGCAAGCCAGCTCCGATTGATGTCCAGGTGGTTGGGAACGACTTAAAGGTACTTCGACAAATCTCCGAAGATCTAAAAAACACAATCGCAGATATTAGTTCTACAAGGGATGTCCGCGTTTTACAACGCATCGATCAGCCCACGAAAGACATTGACATTGACCGAATAAAGGCCGCTGAACTCGGAGTAAAACCGGTAGATGCGATTAAAAACATTGTATCAGCACTAAACTCTTCGGCTACGTTCGATAAGGCTTTCTGGATTGATGAAGAAAATGGAAACCACTATTATGTAGGCGTCACCTATCCTGAGTATTTAATTAATGACGAAAACGTTCTAAAGAACGTAAGTGTAACAAGTAGCACACATGACAAGCCCGTTCCATTTAGAAACTTCTCAAACATAAGCGAATCAACAAACCCTGTTGAGATTAATCATTACAAACTCCAACGGGTATTCAACGTATATTCTAATGTAGAAGGAGAAGACATTGGTTCAGTTTCAGATGAAATTCAAAAACGCATTGATGCCATGACTTTCCCTGAAGGCTACAAGGTTACGTTTCAAGGAGAAGTGGCGACAATGAAAAGCTCGTTTGGGGATTTGGGTCTTGGTATGATATTAGCAATCATATTGGCCTTTTTAATCATGATGCCATTGTTTAGGTCTTTCCGACTACCGCTAATTATCATCATCGCATTTCCACTTGGTTTAATTGGTGTTGTTCTGCTGATGTGGATTACAGGGACTAACCTTAACATCCAATCTCTCATGGGAATTATCATGATGGTTGGAATCGCCGTCTCATACGGCAACATACTCATCGATCGGATTAATGGGTTGATTAAGGAAGGGAAAGCAAAAGTTGAAGCCATAGTTAACGGTGCTTCAGACAGGTTTAGGCCTGTATTGATGACTGCTGGAACAACCATTTTTGGTTTGTTGCCAACGGCTATGGCCACAAATGCTGGGTCAGAGGCTAATGTACCTTTGGCTATTGCCGTAATTGGCGGCACTTTTATGGCAACATTGCTGACACTTTACATTATCCCAATCATGTATTTACTTATTGCAAAAACTAAAAACGCGTAAAATGAAAACGACTATATATATAAACTTATTTACGGGTGTGATTGCCACAACGTTCTTGCTATCCTCATGTGGAGCTGAACAAAATGTACAAGGTTCAGCAAACAGTGAAGTTAACAGTAGCTCTAAAACACAATCAGTTGAAGTAGTAAAACCAACGCAACGTTCATTTACCGCGGAAGTTTTGATTACAGGTACTGCACAGCCTAATCAAAAGGTAACGCTTTACGCTATGGAAAGTGGATATATTGATAGAATGTACAAAGACATTGGCGATGTTGTAACCAAAGGAAGTGTGGTCGCGCAGCTAATCAATCCAGATTTGAATCGTCAATTTGAGGAAAAGAAAGCCCAACTAAATGCCAAAAAATCCACATATGATCGGTTAGCCGCTATTTACAAGAACACGCCGGCCATTACTCCATTGCAAACAGTAGAAAATGCCGAAGCGGAATACCTAACAGCTAAAGCGGCACTAAACACCGTACAAGATCGGTTGAATTTCTTATCGGTAAAGGCTCCATTTAGTGGAATTATTACCAGAAGGATGGTTGATAAAGGTGCGTTGATACAAAGTGGGTTGACAGAAGACAATCCGCAGGGCATCGTTGAACTACAAGACATAAGCCCAATTCGCTTAACTGTATCATTACCAGAATCAGATATTGGATCAATTTCCAAAGGAATGGAAGTCAATGTGACGTTTCCAGAACTTTCAGGTGAATCTTATATTGCTCATGTCAGTCGGACTGCAGGAGCGCTAGATCCTGCCTCTAAAACCATGCAAGTTGAAATCGATCTAAAGAACCCTAAAGGCGTTATCAAACCAGGTATGTATGCTAAAGCGCTTATGCAAATCGGTAGTCGAAACGGTGTTGTATCGTTGCCAGTGACTGCACAATGGATCTATCAAAAACAAGCATTTGTATTGATTGTGAAAGACAACAAAGTAGAAAAAGTGCCGCTCAAAAAAGGGCTTGCAAACAAAGATTATTTTGAAGTGCTGAATCCTGAAATTACAGAGAATACACTTGTCATAGTTCAAGGGAAGGGCTTGGTTCAGCCTGGGCAGATTGTTAAACCAGTTATTAAAAGCGAATAATTATGAAAGCAGACAGGTATAAACATATAGCGTTGTTATTCATTCTGATAATCGTTCAGATGGGTTTGGTCAAAGCGCAAGATAAAACGCAGTCCATCAACCTTGAAACTGTTTTACAGATTGGCGGTGCGAATAACTTAACGATTCAAGAGTATAAGCTGAGGCAAGCACTTGCTTTAGCCAAACATACTAAAGCAAAAGAATGGTGGCTACCTGATGTATACTTCGGGACGAGCGTACACCAGCTTTGGGGAAGTGCAATGAATGGTGACGGCAGATTTTTTACCGAAGTAAATCGACAGAATTTTTGGACGGGATTTGGTCTAAACGCATCATGGAATTTTGGGGATGCTATTTTCAAAGAGGATGCTGCAGAGCTAAAAACACAAGCAGCAGTTTACACAACCGAAGTGGAGAAAAACAAGGCTTTAGTAGAAGTCGTGCAGACCTATTATGACTTTCTAACTGCACAACTGCATTACAACGCTTATGAGGCCTTATCTCTAGAGGCTGACACCATTGCGCGACAAATTGAAATTCAGGTACAAGCCGGCATACGGTATACGTCTGATGCGCTATTGGCAAAAAGCAACTACAATCATTTAAGGGTTGAAATGCTAAAGGCTAAAACGCGATACAACAACAAGTCTGCCTCACTGGTCAGAATATTAAACTTAGACCCAAATGTCAAACTAGTGGGAATGGATAGCGTACTAATTCCTATAGAATTGGTTTCATCAGAATCATTAAGAACACCGTTGGAATCTGCGTATACGAGTAGACCAGAACTACAAAGCATGGATCTTACGTTACAATCTATTCACATTGAGAAGAAGACAACCACAACAGGATTGTGGTTACCAGAATTAAGAGTCGGCACTTATGGATCGTACTTTGGAGATGTTATTCAACCCTTGAATCCAACGAGTGAAGTCAATGTCTCGCTTCTGTGGAAAATTCCACTGGGAAGGGCAGTATACGGCGGCGATTTGAAACGGTTCGAAATGCGAATTCAACTTCAGGAAAACAAAATTTCACAAACCAAATCAGTTGTAAATGAAGAAGTAATTTCATCGAAGCTACAAATCACAACAGCTAAAGAGCAATTGGAAATCGCAAAGGAAGGAAGTGAGTTATCAGGGTTGGCTTTGCAACAAAGCATGCAAAGACAACAATTGGGTACCGTGCGTCCTTTTGAAATTTTGCAAGCTCAAGAAATATATATCCAATCTAGACTAGACTATCTAAATGCAGTTGCTTCCTTTAACAAGGCGCAATACGCGTATTACGTAGCCATTGGGAATAATCTGTAAGGGATTAAGGCATTGGGGATTAGCCACTAGGGATTAGGGGAATGGGAGCTACAAAAGCAGAGAAACGCTTGAACATTTTTCCCTAAAAGTACAAAATCCCCCGCAGTCACCATAACTACGAGGGCATTGTTGTGTGAAGTACCCAGGGCCGGGCTCGAACCGGCACGTCCGAAGACATTGGTGTTTGAGACCAACGCGTCTACCAATTCCGCCACCTGGGCATTTTGATTTGGTAGTCCTTTTTAAAGGCGTGCAAACTTATTTATTGATTCCCGTAATCGCAACAAATATTTTCGTTGTAGATAGGAATTCTTTATTTCTTTCAGATCTGCTTTATCTTGACTCTTCTCATACGCAGAAAGTAATTCTTGCATGCCAACGTCAAAAGTAGATTCAAGCGTGTCAAACTCTTTGGTGAGTGTGTCCAGCACAACCTTATTGTCATTCATTCCAGCCTCCATGATGCGCTCATTCCACTCCATCATATCCATCAAAAACATTGGTGGCAATTTGTCTTCTTGTACAATTGGTTCTCCCAACAGTTCAAGTGTGTATCGAATTCTTTCAAAATCATCTGAAAGCGTTTTATACGCCTGATTATTTAAAGAAGTCTGGATTAAGGCCTGCTCGTATGCTGCATCGTCTCCAGCAGCATAATCTGGATGGTTGGCTTTTGAAAACGCTAAATACTTGCTTCGTAATTCTTTAGCGTCAGGTAAAAAGCCAATGGGTAATCCAAAATGATCGAAGAAGTTTTTATTCAAAATTGTTAGAAATAGGACTTAATGATTTGCCATATGTCATTACCCATGGTCAATGCCATTAGCGTAAGCAAGATACCCATACCGACATATTGAGCAACAAGCAAAACGCGTTCAGGTGCAGGTTTTCCAACAATCATCTCATACGTTAAGAACATCATGTGGCCACCGTCTAACGCCGGAATAGGCAGGGCATTCATAAAAGCAAGTGCGAGAGAAATCATGGCAGTCATGCGCCAAAACCATCCCCAATCCCAAGTACCGCCAAAAAACTTAGCCATACCGATCACGCTTTTTACCTCTTTCACTGGAACATCTCCTTGAGCCATTTTCACCAACCCGAGCGCATTGTAGTAAACCGCTTCCCAGCTCTCTTTCCAAGAGTATGACATTGCTGATCCTATCGTATACTTCTTTCGATTATCCGGATATCGCTCGATTTGTGGCTTGAATCCAAGAATTCCAGCAGTATCAATCGGTGCTGAGACCTGATTCTTCACACCATCACGCTCGTATTCAATTGCAATATTTTTTCCCTTATTGGCCTTCAGCATTTTCGTAAAATGGGTAAAACTCTGGACAACAGTGTCATTAATTGCGACCATACGGTCGCCCATTTTTAAATCTGCGGCAAAAGCGCCCCCCCCCTCTTTTGGGTTATCTTTCAAATAAACCTCACTTTTTGAGTCTATAAAAAGTCCTTTTGACCTAGACAATTGCTTGAATAAATTTCCCGGAATCGTGATTGCTTTTTGCTCTCCATCACGCTCAACGACCATTTTGCCGCCGAATACAGCCTCGTATGTTACATAATCAACGAATCTTTCATATGTGTGTCCATTCAAAGAAATGAGTTTGTCGCCATCTTCAAAACCGAGTTCGTGTGCCAGTTCTCCGACCAATATTCCGTCCTGATTAACCGCATCGATTGTAACAAAGTCTTTCTCATACCCTTTTAGAACGAGAATGTAAAACAGAAACCCTAAAATAAGGTTCATGACAATTCCGCCTATCATTACAATAAAACGTTGCCATGCGGGTTTGCTTCTAAATTCCCAAGGTTCAGGGTCAGACTTAAGTTGCTCTGTATCCACAGACTCGTCAATCATACCTGCTATCTTCACGTAACCGCCAATTGGCAACCAGCCAATTCCATATTCTGTATCTCCTTTTTTAAAGCTAAAAAGCTTTACACCCCAAGCGTCAAAAAACAAATAGAACTTCTCTACTTTTATTCCAAACGCACGTGCCGCTAAGTAGTGTCCTAGTTCGTGAAAAGTTACTAAGATGGCCAACGCGAGAATGAGTTGTCCGGCCATTATAAATCCTGCCATAGTATATCGTTGTTATGCGATTTTAAGGCTGCGAAAATACAACCTATTCGCGGCCAAAGAAACCGGGTTTGGATGTAATGGTATATTTAGTAGACAATTGGCCAAAAAAGAAAAACTCAAAAACAAATCTACATTTTCCTAAAAAAAAGAAAACAAAAGATTTAGCTTTGCGTTTCTTTATTTTATGGTCTCGTGGCCGAGTGGCTAGGCAGAGCTCTGCAAAAGCTTCCACAGCGGTTCGAATCCGCTCGAGACCTCAAGTAAATTCCAACTTTTTAGTTGGGATTTTTTTGTTTTACATCGATTGGAGCGCGCTCCTAAGAGAACGTAAAACAAAATAAATAGGCTACCGTTAGGTAGACTTGATTTACTTGTACACCAACCAAATCACTCATCGGATCGCGAAGCAATCCGCTCGAGACCTCAAGTAAATCCAGCTCAAAACGCTGTATTTTTTATTTATTATACTTTCCCAATTCCCCTTTGATAACGTTTATCTCCTTCTTCTTTTCTAGGATATCGGCCTGTTTGACCATTTGAGATTTGGCGTTTGTTTCAAGATCCTTTTGTCGTTTTTCAATGGTCCCTTTCGCACGTTTAATTTCTTTCTCATATGCGTCTTTATCCTTTTTGAGGCCCCTTTGCTCTTTCTCTAATTTGTCTAAATTTTTCGCTTCTTGTTCTAAGCGTTTATTGACTGCTTTGAAGGCTGTTGCTGTTGCGAAATTCTTTAACATTTTTTGAATTGCAGGACTTTGTCGTTCGCTGTAATTAAAATACTTTCCTTTCGAAACTACAAACACGTTTAAATAAACGCCATCAGAGTTTCATTAAAATTACTGTAAATTGTTATTGTAGAATCTTCAATTGAAGGAACCAAAACATTGGCACTTGCCAAGTCATTTGTTTTACTGACTTTGGCTGTTTCCCCACCATAACCGCGTATCAATTTTTCCCCATTATCGCTGTGCGTCTTTATCATCTACCTCCGGAACTAATATTTTGAAACCTTGTTGGACTCCTTGACTCATTTTCATAGATACTGCTCCAACGGAGTCCACTTGTGCCATAGACCCAAGCCCAAAACAAAGCGTTACGAAAAGTGTAATTATTATTCTTATATTATATTATATTATTCAAAAATAGTATTAGCCAGTAACATGGCTTTGTTAAACTGTTTTAAATTTAATCCATGGTCCACTGTTTGCCTTTCCAAATACGCAATAAGATTCTCGGTAGGCATATTCCCAACCAAATCATCTTCGGCCATAGGGCAGCCTCCAAAGCCTTTAATAGCACCATCAAATCGTCTGCATCCATTTCTCCAAGCAGCATCAACTTTTTCCTCCCAATCTGTCGGTCGGGTATGGAAATGAGCTCCAAACTCAGGAGTTGTAAAACTTGCGTTTAATAGCTTAAAGACTGATGAAACCGATTCCGTATTGGATACACCAACCGTGTCGCTGATAGAAAAAGACGCAACGCCTAAGTTGGCTATTTTACCCACCCAATCTTCAACAATGTTAGGGCTCCACTCGTCACCGTAGTTATTACCAAAGCCCATAGATATGTAGATTACGACCTGCTTGTCGTTTTTCTCGCTTTCGTCAATTAAGTATTTCACCACTTCCATACTATCCAATATGGATGAATTCGTATTGCGCTGCTGAAAAGTCTCTGAAACTGAAAATGGGAACCCCAAATAATCCACACGCTCATGTTTTATAGCGTCTTGGATACCACGCTTGTTGGCAACTATTACCGATAAGCGGGTTTCGCTCTCCTCAATACTGTCTAACACATCACGTGTATCTCGCATTTGTGGTATCGCTTTGGGAGAAACAAAACTACCGCAGTCTAAGGTATGGTAACCAACTTGCAATAAGGCGTTTATGTACTCGACTTTGGTTTGAGTAGGTACAAACCATTCCAAACCTTGCATTGCGTCTCTTGGACATTCAATTATCTTAATACCTTTATCCATTCAATAAAAAAAATACATTAATAGTTTTGGGTGATATATCAACCTAGCACAAGTGGTAATCCCTTTAAATATCAGGCTTAACTCATATTCAACCACTTGGGTTTGCTTTTCATCTCAAAAGTACCATTTTTGCAGCGTTTTAAAGAGAAGCAACGAAATAACATGTCTCAAGAAGAGCTACCTAAATTAGAAGATGAATCGACTCCATTAAATGAAGTTAATTCTGATCTAAACCCTACTCCGCACAATACAGAATCTGAAAGCGAAGCGAATACTGAAACAGAAGTTGAAGTAGAAGCTAAAGTTGAATCTGACACAGAATCCAAAGCTGAAACTCAAGCAGAAGTTGAAGCTGAAGTTGACAACGAAACCGGAACTCCAGCTGAAGTTGAAGTAAAAGCTGAAGTTGTATCTGACACAGTATCGAAAGCTGAAACTCAAACAGAAACTGAAGTTGAAGTTGAAGCTAAAGTTGAATCTGACACAGTATCGAAAGCTGAAACTCAAACAGAAACTGAAGTTGAAGTAGAAGCTAAAGTTGTATCTGACACAGAATCGAAAGCTGAAACTCAAACAGAAACTGAAGTTGAAGTTGAAACTAAAGTTGAATCTGACACAGAATCCAAAGCTGAAACTCAAACAAAAGCTGAAGTTGAAGTAGAAGCTAAAGTTGAATCTGACACAGAATCCAAAGCTGAAACTCAGGCAGAAATAAAAGCTGAAGTTGAAGTTGACAACGAAGCCGAAAATAAGGCTGAAGTTGAAGTAAAAGCTGAAATTGAGTCTGAGTCTGACGATGATTCAGAAACTGAAAGTGAAGATGATGAAGACGAAGCGTCGGATGAAGAACTTGATCTAAATTTAGATTTAGAAAACCTAGACAAGGATCAGCTCTTGGCGTTGGCTATCGAGTCAACACAAAAGCTTACGGCTAGAGAAGCTTTCAATCGCCTCAAACAAATTCGTTCTATTTTCAACGACTTGCTTCGTGCTGAAAAGAAACTAGCCTTACAAGCGCACATAGAAGCTGTCAACGAAGCTGAAGGTTTTGCGCATGACGATGCCTCATATAGAGAAAAGTTTAAAG
>JBLING010000034.1:0-12535 GCA_047639155.1 bacterium | reverse complement strand
ATTTGGCCTTCAGCCAATAATGCTTCTCTCCTCTGCACTTCTTGCAAATTATACCCTCGTGCTCTCGTTGATTTCGAAAATGAGATTTACAACTCTCTTCCGTTGGAAATTTATCGACAAATTCTAATATGTTCATTTCTCTTATTTTTGAACAATATTAATCTCCTATTGTGCAGTGTATCTGCATTCTGGTATAATTAAGGATAAGCAGATATAGTAATATCAAGGAAGATATTACGCTAAAGAAACTATCTTTTTTCCTACATTTTTCTTCAATTGAATAGGTACACTTGCTTGTAGTGTTGTATAAAATGCCTCACTCAATTTGGCTTTTGCAAAGTTCCTTGTGTAAATCAAACTAACCTCACGTACAGAATTTCCCTTGACTTGTCTAATATGTTTCATCTCTTCTTGACGCAAATTTAAGGAGGCCCATTCAGGGATAACGGTAGCTCCCCCCTCCAAATTTACAATGCGAATTAGTGTTTCAATTGATCCGCTTTCGTAATTGAATGAATTCTTTAATTGCGTTGAATGCTTCAATGCACACAGATTTACTGCCTGGTCCCTAAAACAGTTCCCCTCCGATAACAACCAGAGTTTGTCTTCCAGAAGTACTTTAGCGTCTTCTAATTGATCTAAGTGGTAAGCAGGATGGCTAGGATTTAAATACAAACAGAATTTCTCGTAAAAAATCGGTTTTTCAACCATTCCATCTATTTCTAGAGGAGTTGCTACTATGCCCACATCCAAATGATCCTTTTGTAACAAACTGACAATCTCGTCAGTCATCAGCTCTCGTACGTTCAACCGAATTTCAGGATACCGTTTTGAAATTTGACTAATTAACTGGGGCATCAAATAAGGCGATATGGTAGGAATAATACCAATATTCAAGTCTCCTGAAATCTTCCCTTTATAATCGAGCAGAATATTTTCAATTTTCCTGGTCTCGTTTAGCACCTTTTTTGCCTGCTCGATGATCAAGACACCCACATCCGTAGGGATAATTGGATGTTTACTTCTGTCGAATAGTTTAACATCCAGCTCTTCCTCTAATTTTTTGATTTGCATACTCAAAGTGGGTTGGGTCACAAAACAAGATTGCGCCGCTTTAATAAAATGACGGTGCTCATCTAATGCAGTTAGATATTGAAGTTGGACAAGGCTTAAGTTTGCGATACGGGTCATATACCGCGAAGTACCTTATAATAATCTATAAATGCAATTGATATTTAATCAATAATTCATTGTTATTAGCTATTAATATGCTGCCACCCTTGCGCTTGTAAAGCATATGTATTCCCCTGTTTCGAATGCAGTTCGTTTTTCATACCTTTCTCTTTTGCGTGTCCAATGACAGATATATCAGCGTTGGCTTTTATTTTTTCGTAGTCGGACTGCTTTATTGTAAAGAGCAATTCATAATCTTCCCCACCATTTAAGGCCGCCGTAGTTGGATCAATACCAAATTCAACTGCCATATCAAAAGTGCTTTGATCAATAGGCAATTTGTCCTCAAAAATTGTAAAGTCAACCTGCGAAGAATCACTTAAGTGAAACACTTCAGACGATAAACCATCAGATATGTCCATCATTGAAGTTGGTAGAACCTTCGATTCTTTAAGGAATTTGATTATATCGACCCTGGCTTCTGGTTTTAATTGCCTTCCGACGATGTAGTCGTTATTTTTCAAATCCGGTTGCATGTCCTTTTGCTCCAGAAAAACCCGTTTTTCACGCTCCAGAAGTTGTAAACCCATGTATGCAGCGCCTAAATCTCCTGAAACACAAAGTAAATCTCCCGGCTTTGCTCCATCTCTTTTGACTACATCTTTTTCATCAATAAAGCCAATCGAAGTTCCACTCAAAACGAGGCCATTTGGAATGGTACAGGTGTCACCACCAATCAAATCTACCTTGTACTTTTTACAAGCGATTAGTATTCCAGAATATAACTCTTCAACCGCCTCTAAGGTATACTTACTGCTAAAAGCGAGCGATATGGTCAACTGACTTGGAATTCCATTCATTGCACAGATATCCGAAAAATTAGCCACCGCTGTTTTGTAGCCGAGGTGTTTAAGAGGTGTGTACATGATGTCGAAATGCACTTGTTCCACCAACATATCAGTTGATATGAGCACTTTCTTACCTTTAGGATCAACCATTGCTGCGTCATCCCCTGCTGGTATAAGGGTTTGATCCGTTTCAAGCGAAATTGCTTTTGTTAAATGCTTAATCAACCTGAACTCGCCGAGTTCATCAATATTGGTTGTTTCTTTATTTTCGAACATAATAAACCTATGATTTTCGCTGCAAAGGTCAACAAAATTGGCAGAGAGAACCAACACAAAACCAATTAATACTCCATGTTTCGAGATTTTATAAACCTCATCTATCCGAACTTATGCCCCATTTGTTGCGATTCCATTCCATCAAACGACATGAGTTGGTGTCTAAAATGCGATTTAAACCTGCCTAAGACCTACATCAACCCCAAATCAACAAATAGTATGCACAAAGCATTGTCGTACGTCTGCCCTGTTCAAATTGCATATTCTTCTTTTTACTTTAAAAAAGGAAATGGGATTCAAAAGCTATTGCATAAACTAAAGTATAAAGGCAAACAAGAAATTGGCACTAAGCTGGGTCAGTACGTTGCACGGGATTTGTTAATCAACGCGTCAGCTAATGACTTTGACGCTTTACTAGCTGTTCCCTTGCATCCATCAAAATTGCTGATCCGTGGTTACAACCAGGCTTTGGTCATAGCCGAGGCTATTGCATATGATTTGAACCGTCCTGTACTTAAGCATATTCTTGAAAGAGTAGAAACCACTTCAACCCAAACCAAAAAGAGTCGATTTAAAAGATGGGAAAACGTTCAAGACGCATTCCAAGTAACAAAGGACTCGAACTTAAAAGGAAAACACATTGCTGTGGTTGACGATGTATTTACCACTGGAGCAACATTGGGTGCATGTTTAAAAGCATTGCACAAAATAGAAGGAATAAAACTCAGTGTTTTGACAGTGGCTCTGGCCGACTATTGAATAACCAGTTTTTGGGTTTCAAAGCCCAATATATTCACCATATAAACTCCTGACGAAATTGCAGAAATGTCAATTTCTGTTTCCTCAAAAGGTAGAATTGTAAACGTTTTAACAACTTGCCCCAATTGATTCAAGATATCAATAGTCCGCTCATCGCTTGATTCGTTGCTTAACGCAAGAAACTGATCTGCCGGATTCGGATAGAACTGTAACTGAGAAGGTACGGGAATACCAGGAATATTTAAACTTGTTGCTTTTGAACAAACTGTATTTGTATACAATGGTTCGTTGTTACCAAATTTAACCTGTGCTCGGTTGCATAGCTCTACGCCTTTTTCTTTACTCAAGTCATGAAGTCTAAATTTCACTGTGGCATATCCAACATCTCTACCGTTAGCATCACCTGCTGGTGCAAGTTTGGCATCAGTAGACATCCATGTAAAAACAAGTCGCCATTCCTCTTTTCCAGGAACTTTAATCATTTTAACATCGTGCTGGGTCGATGGACCGATATCTGTATAATCCCAAACATATGTTGTTATTAATTCAGAATCAAACGTGTCTAATACAGTTACGTTATTGATTATTTCATTTGCCTCGTTTTCGAAACGTATTTGATACGAAATTTTGTCAGTTACTGAAGAGTACCAAGCTCCACAGTCCACTTGTTTGGTAATAGGATCAATCTCATCAACAGTTGTCAGTTGCGCTGCTTCACGATTTGATTTTGTAGAAACATCTTTCTGCGGTAGACTCACCTCCCCAGTAAAACAGAAATCGTTGAATTCGGACAGTTCAGCTTTGATTTTACCACTGATTCTTATCGTAAACGTTTCCCCTTTTTCTAATTCGGAAATGTTCCAAACATATTCATCGTTTGATACCGAAGAAGGTGTTGGGGTAATGGTTACGTTGTCCCACCAATCGCCCATTTTGAGTTGGAGTGTTGCACCGTTTATTGTTACAGAACCGTTATTGAATGCATTTAACTGCAATTCGTTGTACTGGCCCTTAATCAACTTCCACCCATTTGACAACTGAGACGAAAGCTCTAAGTCTACAACGTTTGGACGTTCGACTGCATTAAGTCCTGGCACTTCATAATTAACATTAGCGCCAACCGATAGGCTTACCAATCTACCACAACCGTATTCATTTTTCAATCCCGGTTCAAAGGTGATTGTATAAGATCCCGGAGACACTGGGAATTCATATAGACCATTTTCATCTGCAAACGTCACTAAGTTTCCTGGGTTCAATATAACTTTAGCTAGCGACAAACCAGGTTCATTGACATCTTGTATACAGTTGTCGTTTTCGTCGAAATATACTTTTCCTGACACTATCGCTGAATGGTAACCAATTTCACCGATTGCTTGTACCCCTGGATAATCAAATTCTCCATAAGCGTAGACTTGACCACCGTTTTCACATAAATGAATTTTGTCCGTTGTAAACTGTTGTTCACCAAAATGCCATCCATCAGCATCTTTTGTGAGGTAGTTAAAGATAGCACCTGTTTGCTTATTTTCAAATATTCCAGTCAGGCACAGTATATCTTCTGTTCCGGCAACATCCCAAAATTCAGTTACAAAAACATCATCCAATCCAACGGAAATGTTGGTCCAGCCAATGCCATCAAAAGCTTTAATGTAATCGTATTCAACGTTTGCCTCACCTGTTAAGATAAGTTCGCCTTTGATAATCGTAAACTGTTTGCTTTTCCCGATAAAAGGAGGAGTAACCATCGGTCTCCACTCATTGTTTTCGAAAACGGCTGTATTATATCGTTGTCCCAATAAAGGTCGCGTAAACTCACCTGTAGCGTATATCCGTCCTAAATATGTTTCTGCATCTAGCACGTAATCTTCGCTGGTGTTTGTTCCCAAACGTGATCCCAAACCTATCCAATTTTCGTTGTCTAGATATAAGATTCCATCCGTTTTAAAGATTCCTAAAATACACAGATTGCCTTTGAATTCTATAAGCTTTGTTGCGCTATATGCCTCACGAACTTTTGTTGTGGTAATATCTGACCATTTACTTCCGTCCCAAGTTAATATGCGCGTTGGTGATGTTGATTTCTGTGGTCCAAAGTCATGTCCTAAGACATACAGCTTTCCATCAAACTGTCTTGCATCAACAATTTTAAAATTCTCTTTATTTGAATCTCCATGGTTTGGAATATTAGGAATCAGACCTAAGTCACTGTAGGTGAAGCCGTCAAACTGGTGTAGTTTATACTCAGCAGAATTTGTGATTTCAAACACAAACAATCCGTTATTAAGTGGAGTCACCAATCCAACTTCGTTGAATTCTGTTCCTGCACCTAAACGGTATAAACCCTGTCCAAACACGGATGTAAACCCAAAGGTCAAAAGAATCGATATGTAGATTAACTTTCTCACTTTATCCTAATTTTATGATGAAGACTAAAGTTTACTCCAAAGTTATAGGGTTTCTCTGTTATCCCTTCGTCACGTTTCCTTATGGAGGTTAAGGCGTAGTTGTAATAAGGAGTTACACCGAAATCAGTATTGTTCCACACCTTCCAATACACCCCTGCATTTGCAGTAAGACCGAAATTGTGTCGAGAATAACTGCTTATCGCAGACTTCAAATCAACAAGTGAGTCTATGCGTGTTACATCTGGTTTTTTACCCGACATATCGGCTAAGAGCATATAACGAACTCCTGTTTCAAATCGTACTTTAATATTGGTTCCTGGGATTTTATCCGTCAAGCCAAATCGCAATGGCGCTTCAAAATAATGATACACATTTCTACCACTATACTTAACGTCAATCGGTCCTATACGTGGGTCAATTGGTATATAGTCTAATTCTTTTTTACGTACTATTTCATCAGGTATTTCGGTAACCAAGTAATCATATGAAGTTTTTTCCTCTATTTGGTTGTACGTCAATCCAAATCCTAGGTACATACGTTCAGTAACGTATCTATTAATTCTCCCTTCGAGTTGATAGCTCACAGAACCGGTTTCCATTGTGCGTGCGATGTGGTTAAAATCTTTGTTGATCTTCCACGCGTTTGCTCCATTTGGATTAATAAACTTATTCGCCCAAGTTGGGGAAAAAGAGACTCCAATTTCCGAATAAGGTTTAAACTTAGTCTCGTTTGGAGTTGTAGTTTTATTTCCAGAATCATTTAACGCAACCTTAGGTGCACTGATTACTGGATCCAGTGTTTCGTTTGAAACGACTGTTTTTTGGTCAGTAGAAAAGCTCGAATCCGCCACGCCCTTATTGTGGGTTTCATCGAGCTTAATATCTACATTATTAGTAGGTAATTTATCAACCTCGGTCGTACTCCGAGGCAATGTCTTTGTTTCATCTTTAACAACGCTAGTTTGGTTATCGTTGGTGATGTTTGTTGTTGTTTGTGTTAAATTTTCTGGTTGGTTTGGTTCATTCCCGGTCTTTCCAGACAGAGCTTCAGTAGGTATAGGTATATATTTTTTAACAACAACAGATTCTTTGTTTTGTGCCTGGTCATTGCTATTCAAAGCAATTTCAGTTGGCTCTTGAACCAATTCTTGTTTATTACCAATCATTACCATTGTTGTAGTAACTCCTGCAATAAACAATGCGATACTGGCCATCCACCAGTATGCAATGATTCTTTTACGTTTAGGTGCAACAAGTTTTGCTTCAATAGCATCCCAATCCGCCATAGACACACTTGATTCAAAGCCTTCTAATTGGCTTTTGATCAAATCATCAAATATGTCGTTCTGGTTGCTCACTTAGCGTTTTTAATATTTTCTTTTAAAAGTATTCGTGCTCTAGATAATCGGCTTTTAGATGACCCAACTGTAATGCCCAATTTGTCTGCAATTTGCTGGTGTGAAAACCCATCCACTGCATACATGTTCATCACTACTCTATAGATTTCTGGAAGTGCTCTTACATACGTCATAACTTGCGCTGGTGTAAGGCCACCCCATTTACCTAAATCCTCGTCCGTTTCTTCATACGTTAAACCAACTTGGTCGTCGATATCAACATAAGAATACTTCGCTTCCCCTCTCGTCACTTTGTTGATTGCCAAATTTGTAAAGACACGTGACATCCAAGTTTGCAAAGTGCTTTTAAACTCAAACTTTTCTAGTTGAGTAAAAACTTTTACAAACCCATCTTGAAGGATGTCTTTTGCATCCTCATGATTCGCCGTATATCTTAAACAAATGCCCATCATCTTTGAAGCGTACTTCTCAAAGAGCATCTTCTGAGCTTCCCGACTATTCTTGATACATTGCTTTACAAGTTCTTCGTCGCTGCTCAAAATGAATGCTCATTTAATAGAATAGACACGGAAAAAGAAAAAGGTTGCATTTTTTTTAGAATTTTTCAAAAATAAAAAAAGGGGTCGTTAACAACGACCCCTTTTGTATTTGTTAAGCGATTGTCTTATTCTACAATCACCTTTTGATTAAATACTTGGTTGTGCGCTGTCATGCGTACAAAGTACATTCCAGCAGCCTTACCAGTCATATCAACTGTGTAAGTATCTTTTTGAAGTTGACCTTCAATGATATTTGCTACTTGGTTACCCATCATGTCGTAAACTGCAACAGTTACGTCTTCTTGTGATGGTAAGTCAAATGATACATTAAAGATGCCATTTGATGGATTAGGATATACTTTCATTAATTCAGTACCACTGATTCCTTCAACACTGTTGATTACTTCGTAAGCACTGCTTACTTCAATTAATAGTGTATAAGGTTCAGACACATTACCTGAATTATCGTACGTCTCAAATACTGCAGCGTAGAATCCTTCTTCGTATACGTTAACATCGTTAAATGTTACTGCTAAGTTCGCTAACAATTCAACTGGAGCGTCGTAGTTGTCAGTAAGCTTCAAGTAATCACTTAACTTAACGTTAGAGAATAAGCCTAGTTTTACAACTGGTCCTACTTTAGAATCGATAACTGGACTTTCATTATCCAATACACGTACCCATCTGTTTCTAACTGTTACGTTACCAGATGCATCTGTTGCAGTGTAAGTATCTGTGTACAATCCCAATTGGAATGGGTTCACATTACTTTCACGTGTCAACGATACTTGTGTATTGTCATATAAGTTATCTGTTACGCTTGCATTTACTGGAGTGTAAGGATCGTTTACATTGTGATACACAGTATCCAATGTGTTTAACGAAATGACTGGAGCAATGTAATCTTCAACTACGTAGTTAATTACAAGTGTAGTTTGATTCATTGATTCGTCAGTTACTGTATACGTTACAATAGTTGTACCTTTTACTCTTGTATCAACATCTGCATCACCTTGAGCATTTGAAGGAGAGATTACAAACGTAAATCTTGGTCCGAATGTTCCGTTGCTATAGTTATCAGCAGGAACTGTTCTGTCCACAAATACAGATTGTAATTGTACTTCAACAACGTTTCCAGCTTTCATTTCATCATTTGTGATTGTTGGGAATACCAAATCACGAACGATTACAGTTCTAGTTGCAGTAGCAATGTTTGATTGTGCATCTTGAACAGTATATGTTAAGGTGTAAGTTCCAATTTCGAAAGTGTTTACATTTCCAGTTACCTGAACAGCTGTTGTTAAGTCACCATCTGTTTTGTCTAGCGCACTAAACCCTGGCTCAATATACTTGCCAGTAATTACTTCAACATAAACAGTATCAGAACCAGATAAGGTTAATACAGGAGCAGTTTGATCAACTACTACATAAACAACTCTTGTTACACATGGAGCAGCGTTTCCTGATGCATCCACTACGCAATACGTTACATAGTATATACCTGCTGCTTGATCATCAACATCACTAACTGATGTTAAACGAGAAGAGATATCACCTTCAGTTGGGTCATAAGCTGTTGCACCTGCATCAGCATAAGTAGATCCTACTTCAACATAAACAGTATCACTACCGTTTAATGTAATAATTGGAGTAGTGTTGTCATTCGCAAGAATTAAAGCGTAGTCTTCAAACTCACCAATTCTGTTTGCGCCAGCCGCTCCTGAAGCACCACATGGTACGTTTGGATCGTTGTTGTAACTAATACCTACACGCATTCTAGTTGTTCCTTCGAACGACTTCGCTAAATCAGGTACAGTAAAGCTTCCCATAACCTCTTTGTTTTGAGTAGTTCCTTCATTCAACACCATTTCTCCAGCATCGTCAAAGTCACCATCAATGTTCCAATCAATCCAAACCTTACGGTTTACTTTGTTGGCATTGGTTTGTCTCTTAACAGTTAAGTTATATGTTCCACCGAAAGTTAAATCAGCAGCTCTTACGTCCTCAGTGAAATCAGTGTATCCAATTTCTTCAGTAGTCTCATTGTCAATTAATGTAGCTCTAGGAACTGCATTGTCCTCCAAAATTACATGGCTAATTGCAACGTCAGAACTTGTTGTTACACCAATTACTGGTTTACAGTAATCAATTACAATAATGAACTGGTCTTTAATTACCTGTGCATATGAAGTAGCTGAATCTGTTGGAGATAAGTTGTTCCATCCTTTTAATGAAACTGTGTACTTACCTGGTGCAGAGAAAGCAACTTGTGGGTTGGCAGAGAATTCATCCGTTCCACCTGTAAAGTTTACAGCTGAACTTGGGAAGAATGTCCACTTGAATGAGTTTGCTTTATCAGCGATACTCGTGAAAGATATTTCATCACCTGCTTTAGGTCGTCTGTTGTCTGCATCAAAGTCTAAGTTTGTTTTAGATGTGATAGGAGCAACAACGATGTTACGACAAGATTTGTTTTTACCAGCACAAGTCTCAACAGTTAAACAGATGTTGTAAGTCTTGTTACTGAAAGAGATATAGTCTAAGTCTTTAGAATTGCTTTCTAAAACACCATCTACTTCCCAAGTATAGAATACCTCACCCACAGCATTTTTTGAAGTGCTAGGGAATTGATTGAATACTGCGTTGTAAATCGTATCAGGACCAGAGAAACTAGATACTGGAGGAGCTTGCGTTCCAATAGTAGAAGTCCAATGTCCTAAGAATCCTTCATCAGTAGATGCACCTGAATTCCATAAGAAATATAAAGCACCTGATTTAGCTACGATAGGAGTACTTGGTGCGTTTGCAGCATCAAAGCCATTATTTGGGTGTAATGCAATACCAGTTGCATCCTGACCATCATACATTTTCAAGTTTACACCTGCTTTTACTTTCCACTTGTCGAAAGTGAATGTAATTGAAGTCGCGCCACATGGAGCAACCAATGCATCAAGTCCACTTTCGTTAGTTGAATAGTTACCAGAACCATCTGTCTTACTAACCATTGTGCCAGCAGTACAAGTAATTACATTACCTGTAATAGACGTTAATGTACCTGGGCCCATCTCAACATCACAACCTTTTAAGATTTCGATGTAGTCACATTTAATAACCGCAGCAGATGATCCAATATCGTTAGAAGACGTTAAACCAACACACCATTTCCCAACATCTGGGAAACCTGGAATGCCTTTCGCTGAAAATACTTCAGGGTTTTGATCCGCATCTGTTCCACCAGCAGCAATGTCAATGTGCGTTCCAGCTGAATCCGCTTGTTGGTACATAAACCATTCCCAATAGATTGCACCATTCGTTGAAAGGTCAGTCAATTGGAAAGTATTATATAATTCAACTGCGTTTGAACTAGACACAAAATCCGCAACTGGAGGAGCTGTAGGTGTTACTATCTCAACACATCTTAATGCTGAATCTCTTCCAAGACAGTTCTCAGAGTATAAACGTACACAGTACTTACCCGTTGAGCTAAATTTTTCAGTCACGTTTGTTGTTGTGTAATCAATAGATCCATCGTCTCCGATGTCCCAACCGTGATACTGGTAACCAGTTTGGTTGTTGTTGATCATATTCACTTTAGTCTTAACATACGCTGTATCAACCATGAAGAAACCTGCTGCTAATGTACCTGAAACTGCAAGCGTCATAGTGTAATCTTCTTCCTCACCATATGATAAGGTATTACAAGACGAAGTCGCAGAGTGCGTATTACCTAAGTAATAGTCCCCTTTGATCCGCATTCGTGTTACACCAGTTTTGATGTTATTACATCCCACTGTAAACGAATAAGTTTTTGTAGAGTTGGCAGCTTGTTGCGACCAACTTGAAGACACATATTCCCCAGCGTCATCAAAATCTTTGTCATTGTTTAAGTCAATCCAAACTCCCATGTTCATAGGGAATCGACCACATCCAATAGCAATACTATAAACCGAACCACCATTTAAAGTAAATGCTGAACTCGATGTAATAAGCGTGCTACTTGAAGTCGTAGTACCATTACATCCATCCGCAGCTTTACTGTAGATAGTTGTTCCACTGGTACTCAGCGTCACTGACTCAATGGACATTCCGTTAAGCGAGCAATACGCGTTCTGCCAGCCTGATTGGCAATACTGTGCCGATACGGACACTGCCGATAATACTACTGCAGCCAACAATAAGGTGAATCGATTCAACGAACCCATTCTCCACTTTTTTAATTTTGTAAACCTGTTTTTCATTTGTTTATTAATGTTGATAAATACTACTTTTCTATAATTATGGACACCAAATATATAGGTTAATCCAACTTTATAGACACGGGCCTGACAAAAAGTTTCATCTTAATCCAAATATTGTGGTTGTATGACATAAATATTACATTTGAGGTATGCTATTTAACTCCGTTATATCCTGGTACTTCAAAAAAAGGATACAACAGGTGCAATTTAGTATGGAGCACCCAATCGAGGTTCAGGAGAATTTATGGCATAAATTGATTGAAGCAGGGAAACAAACTGCCTTTGGCAAAAAGCACGGGTTTGGTAGCCTTCAAAATAGGGATGATTATAGAATCAACGTTCCAGTCCAAAACTATGAATCTTTAAAGCCATATATCAAACGATTAATGGAAGGCCAACAATATGAGTTATGGCCTACCGAAATAAAATGGTTTGCAAAATCATCTGGAACGACATCCGAAAAAAGTAAATATATACCAGTAAGTTTCGAAGCACTTGACGAATGCCAATTTCGAGGGGCAAGAGATTTAATGACGATTTATTGTCATAACAACCCAGAGAGTAAAATATTTGAAGGCAAAAGCTTGATGATTGGGGGAAGTCATGAGGTCAATAAACTTGACAGAAACTCGTTTTGTGGTGATCTATCGGCAGTAATGATGAACAATCTGCCTTTTTGGGTGAACCTTTTGCGTACGCCTAAATCCCAAATCGCTTTAATGAGCGACTGGGAGGTTAAATTGGAAAAAATGGCGAGGTCAACATTAAACGTTGATGTGACCAGTGTTTCTGGCGTGCCAACGTGGACAATGTTGCTCATGAATCGCTTGTTACAAATAACAGGCGCAAAAGATATTCTTGAGATCTGGCCAAATCTTGAATTGTATATGCACGGTGGAGTGGGTTTCGATCCATACAGACAGCCATTTGGCAAGC
>JBLING010000033.1:0-12579 GCA_047639155.1 bacterium | reverse complement strand
TCCCAATAGGATGCGACTAAAATGAACGATATACCTCATGCGATTTCTTCCTTACGAATCAAAGCAAATATAGCATAGTTCATCATATCCTGGAAGTTGGCATCTAAGCCTTCTGAAACCAAAGTTTTTCCTTCATTGTCTTCAATCTGACGTATTCGAAGCAACTTCATTAAGATGAGATCTGTATAGGTGCTCACCCGCATTTCCCTCCAAGCTTCACCGTAATCTTGATTCTTCTTAAGCATCAACTCCTTTGTCTGTGTTGTTAGCTCAGTATACCATTCAGTCAATTGCTCTGGGTCAATGTCTTCCTCAATATTGATATTGTACTTCAGTTGAATCAACGCCATTACACAATAGTTGTAGATGCCGATGTATTCATTGAGAAGACTTTCTCCAACCAGATTTTCCTGTGATTGTTCCACGCTTCTAATCCGCTTCGCTTTAATGAATATTTGATCGGTTAGTGATTGAGGTCTTAAAATTCGCCATGCCGTACCATAATCAATTGTCTTCTTCTCAAAGATTTCTTTGCACATATTTAGTGCTTCATCGTACTGCTGTGACGTTTTATTGCTCAAGGTTTTCTTTTTTTGCAAAAATAAACGGCAAATTCGTATACATATACTCGTGGAGCAAGATACTATAAACATTCGGGGCACATTATTTGACTTTTCGACTCCGCGCGTTATGGGAGTGCTTAATGTAACAAGCGATTCGTTCTTCGATGGTGGTGCATATAGCGAGCTAACCGAAGCACTGGTAAAGGTTGATGAAATGTTAAACGACGGAGCGGATATTATCGATATTGGGGGCGCTAGTTCCCGACCAGGTGCGAAAATTGTAACTCCATCCGAAGAACAAGGACGCGTACTTCCAATAATAGAGGCAGTGTCAAAGCAATATCCCAACGCAATAATTTCAATTGATACAAACTGTGCACAAACAGCGGAATTGGCAGTTCGAGCCGGAGCACATATCGTCAACGACATAAGTGCTGGAGATGATGATGAAGATATGCTTCGTACTGTCGGTAAATTAAAGGTGCCGTTTATTGCAATGCACAAACAAGGAAGCCCTAGCACCATGCAAGACAATCCGACTTACAACGATGTTGTTGTGGAGGTGACAGATTATTTTCTAAAGAAACAAGCGGAATACAAATGTCATGGCATCTTAGATGTAATCATCGACCCAGGGTTTGGATTTGGCAAAACAGTGAATCATAATTACCAACTTTTAAAGAATCTGAATGCGTTGAAAACGTTAACGAAATCCATTGTGCTTGTTGGAGTGTCAAGAAAATCAATGATTAATAAAGTGTTGCATATTTCACCAGTAGATGCCTTGAACGGCACAACGGTGCTAAACAGCTGGGCACTACAAAATGGCGCCAGTGTTTTACGCGTGCACGACGTTAAAGAGGCTAAAGAAGCAATTACTTTATACAAAACATACACAAAAGCATAAGTTATTCCACATGGCTAAGAAAAAGAAAATGAACAGTTTTGGTGATCTCGGTGGACTTGTGTTTAGCACTGACCCTGATCGTGTTGCGTTGGAAGAAGAAACGTTTATTGAAGACTCGATCGTACCCTCTAAACAAACATTGTATATTTCATATGATAAAAAACAGAGAAAGGGAAAAGTAGTGACACTTATACAGGGTTTTGAAGGGCCTGAAGAGGACTTGATTGCATTGGGTAAACGCTTGAAACAACGGTGTGGTGCTGGTGGTTCAGTGAAAGAAAATGAGATAATTGTTCAGGGAAACTTTGTGGCTAAAATCATGAAAATATTAAGTGAGGATGGTTTTAATGTTAAGAAAAAAGGTGGTTAAAATTTGCTTTTGACACTAGAAGATTACCTTTGCGCCTTTAAAAAATTGAAGTAACACAATAAAAGAGATTTCATGAAAAATCATCCAATTATTGATCAAATTATTAATAATTCATCGGAGGCTTTTATAAACCTAACTCCGGATGAATTAATTGACCATGCACTACAGAATAATGAGGGCAAATTAACTTCAACTGGTGCTTTAGCTGCCGATACGGGCGAATTCACTGGTCGATCACCAAAAGACAAATTTGTTGTAGAAGACGATATCACACGTGACACAGTATGGTGGGGAAGTATTAATCAACCAATATCTCCTGATAAATTCGATGCTTTGTTGGATAAAGTAATCAACAACTACAACGGCAAACAAATCTATGTTCGAGATGCTTTTGCTTGTGCGGATCCAACATATAGAATGAACATTGGTGTTGTCACTGAATCGGCATACCAAAATTTATTCGCTAACAATTTATTCTTAAGACCTACAGCGGAAGAAGCGGCAACCCAAACCCCTGAATGGTTGGTTATTGCAGCGCCAAGTTTTATGGCAAATGCTGAAGTTGACGGGACACGTCAACACAACTTTACGATTGTAAACTTTACCCAGAAGATTATCCTTATTGGTGGAAGCGGATATACTGGCGAGTTGAAAAAAGGAATTTTCTCAGTTTTGAATTACACACTTCCTCAAAATGAGGGTGTGTTGTCAATGCACTGTTCTGCGAACATTGGTGAAGCAGGTGATACATCTATTTTCTTTGGTCTTTCTGGAACAGGGAAAACAACTTTATCTGCTGACCCGAATCGAAAACTGATCGGAGACGATGAGCACGGTTGGGCTGATAACTCGGTTTTTAACTTTGAGGGTGGTTGTTATGCAAAATGCATCGACTTAACAAAAGAAAAAGAACCGCAAATCTGGGATGCGATTAAGCGAGGCGCTTTGGTTGAAAACGTGAGGTTCTTTGACGGATCTGACGAAGTGAATTATGAAGACGTTTCCGTAACTCAAAATACGCGCGTTGCATATCCTATAAATCATATTGATAATATTGCTGTCCCTTCAGTAGGAGGGGAACCTAAAAACATATTCTTCCTAACGGCGGATGCGTTTGGTGTTTTACCTCCTATTTCTAAACTTACACCTGGACAAGCTGGGTATCACTTTATCAGCGGTTATACAGCTAAAGTTGCTGGTACTGAAGCTGGTGTAGTTGATCCAGAAGCGACGTTCAGTGCATGCTTTGGCGCAGCCTTTTTACCTTTACATCCAGCCAAATATGCTGAAATGTTAGGGAATAAGATGAGAGCTTCCGACGTGAACGTTTGGTTAGTGAATACAGGTTGGAGTGGTGGACCTTTCGGTGTTGGTGAACGAATGAGTTTGAAATATACGAGAGCGATGATTACAGCGGCGTTAAACGGAGAGTTGAACAATGTTGAATTCACAACACACCCTATATTTGGTTTGGCTATGCCAACTACATGTCCAGGAGTACCGAGTGATGTATTAAATCCAAGAAATACGTGGGCAGACAAATCAAATTATGATACAAAAGCCAACCACTTAGCTGGATTGTTTAACAAAAACTTCAGAAACTTTGAAGAAGGTGCAAATGCTGAAATTAAAGCTGCAGCGCCTACAGCTACTTCTGTAGCCTAATACATTTAATAAAAGTTTAAAGGCTGTTTCGGTAGAATCAGCCTTTTTTTTGCTCTATTCTAATATCGGTTTCCACTTGTCGGATTCTGCATACGATTTGATCGTGCCGTTTCTAATTTAAAGTAAGCGTGTCACATAACGTTTCAGAAATAGGACATCTGCCAAACGACCAAGTAAACCAAACGCCGATTGGTATTCAAAAATGTCAACTACCAATGTTTCGTCTCCTTCTGTTTTAAACTGATGCTGGTGTTTGAATGATTTGAATGCTCCTTTTACTATTTCGTCCGTAAACGACAAGGGTCGATTGAACTCGGTAATACGAGAGGTTAGTATGGTACATGCCAAAATGCTTGGCCTTCCAGGTTACTGTTTCATTTAATCCAATTAGTCCAGAAGTTTTGCCACCTATTGCCTTTTCGGAAGGTTGTTGGGTGGATATTTGATGTAAATCAATGCTTCTACTCAAATCAAACACACGTTCGGTTGGCGCATTAATATGTGTTTTAACGGTTATGGTCGACATTGCTCGATTTCGTCAATATGCGTAAATACCTTCAATCCTTTTTGTTTAAAGCCGGCAACTTCCATATCAGCACCACTGGAATATCCACCAATCCGCAGAATTGCCTCACAACGGTCGGCAAGTGCTAAGGACAATGGCATCATGATGTCGTCGAAATGCTCAAGACCAAACTGCTCGATTATTGGTAGTGCTGCATTAACACCGATAATGGGTAAATGACCCCGTTGAAATACTGCAAAAGCTACTTTGTTTAGTTCCTTGTGGTTTTGGTCCCAAATTAATTTGTCTGAAGAACCACCTCGATAGGGTCCAGCAATCATGACTAGTAGTTTTTGATGGTTCATAGTCTTGCTTTAAACGGGTTCGCCTTTAAATTTCTTTATGAGGTGCAGTAAAGTCTGTTGTTCTTCTGTTGAGAGGTTTTTAAATAGGGGTTGATGGAATGTTTCAACTTTCTTGTTTAAAGATTTTAGTAATTCTGAGCCTTCACTCGTTATCACAACGTCCATTTTTCTACGATCTTTACTGCTAAGCACTCGGTTCGCCAACCCTTTTGCCTCCAATTTGTCAATAATACGTGTAACGTTGCTTGAGCGTTGTATCATTCTATCTAGTATAGCGTTCACGGATATTGGTTGGCCTTTCATGCTTTGTAGAATCCGCAATACATTGAATTGAGGTTCATACATGTCTTCGCCTTTTAATACACGTGTTACGGAGTCGGTTAGCCAGTGACCAGTTCTTACCAATTCAAGAACAACAAAATAGTAATAATTCATTGTTTGTACAATAGTTGTATGTACAAATAAAATCATAAATAAACAACTTTTGACTATAATCTGTCCACTTTATAGGTAAATGTCTCCTATTTAATATTCTTTGTCAGACCAAATAGCCAGTTCATTCCCAGATGGATCTTGGAAATGGAAACGATGACCACCAGGAAACGCAAATATTGGTTTGGTGATTTTTCCACCAGATTTCTTAACGCGCTTTTTTATGGCTTTTAGGTCTTCGTGGTACAATACGACTAACGCACCCTTCTTAATGGACTTCTTTGTTAGCTCAAATCCACCATGTAATCCGCTTTCCTCAAATGCAACATAGGTTGGACCATAATCTGTAAATGTCCAGTCAAACGCTTTGGTATAAAACCCTTTTGTTGCTTCAACGTCTTTTGTTTTAAACTCGATATAATTAATGTGATTATTTGTCATATTGCTGTGTTCTGAGATTGTGCCATTTTTTTAATCAATGAAATTTGCCCAAGGTCGTAATAGCTGTGTTCAATTATGGCATCCACATTCCGGGCATATGTGCCATATTCATCTTTAACGAAATTTGTATTTATTTGGTCATCGCTCATCTGTTCAACCCATTGTGCAAATTCCTCCGCATTTTGGGAAAGTTTGTTTTTCATTTCCTCCCATTCGGCATTCGAATGAAGCTGAGGCATGTCAAAACTGTATTTGTCTCGAATATCTAACCGTCTATTTTCAAAGAAATGTATCAAACCTTCGATAAAATAATTGATGTGGTACGTAAACAAGGCAATCGTATTAAGCGAATCAATTTGTTGAACTGCTTGATTAAATGTCACACTCGACAATTGGTCTTGGAAGTTCGTATTTGCAATCCATGTACCGTTCAACAGTACTTCCCTAAGGCGATTTGCGAGTTGTTGTAAAAGATTCATTTGTTAGAATTATTTGAAAAATGAAGTAACATCAAGCCTCCGCAATCTGTTTGATTTGTTCTAACATCCCCATTAATCCACCTTGCGCATGTTGCTGACCGGTCTCAGAAGAAAATCCCTCTTGGCCCCACGTAAAGTTTGAGCACGTATCGTACTCCCTATCTATTTGATAGGTTACAATAGAATAATTCTCTGGGCTATCTGGCAATCCAGAAAAGCCGCTCCAGTAATCATATTGCAATAGGGTCTTTGGTTCGTTGACCAATACATTTCCTTTGTCTTTGTAGTCATGCCCATCGTAACTGCCTTGAAATAGGATAGTGCTTCCAACATGCCAGTCTGTAATCGTTTCGGTTCCAAACAAATATTTTTTTATTTGTTCAGGGTTGGTTAAAACTTCCCAAATTGCATCGGCTGATGCATTGATTATGATGCTTTCACGCGCTACTAGTTCTTTGTTCATTACAGTTTGAATTCTTTGCATTCAAAATTAACAAAGTTGTTGAAT
This sequence comes from bacterium, assembly GCA_047639155.1. GTDB lineage: Bacteria > Bacteroidota > Bacteroidia > NS11-12g > UBA9320 > UBA987. The sequence goes on along the minus strand of JBLING010000033.1, from coordinate 6,344 downwards.
AAGTATGCTGAGCAAAATTGCACTAAAACCCCATATACCCACAGCTCAAGTGTCCAAACCACCCAACTCCTTAATCACATAAAACACGCATTCAACGAAAAATTTCGCATGTACATTGGCTTTTCTGTAAAACCACTGTCATCGCAAGTTGAAAATCATACCTTTGCAGCCCGAAAAAAGACATGAATGGATAAGAATTCGATCATTGGTTATGTGCTCATCTTCGTAATCTTCGCCGGTTGGCTGGTCTACAGTTCTAATAAAACAGAACTCGAACAACAAGTACAACAGCAAGAACAGTTACGACAAGATTCAATCACACAAGCCCAAATAATAGATTCGCTTGAACACGTTGCAGTGCAAGTGAAATCTCAGCTGTCTACAACGCAAACCCTATCTTCAGCTGAGGTTACAGTTGTTGACTCACCTTCTATTACGGAGTCATTGCCAGAGACATTTTATGCGCTTAACAGCGAAAAAATGGAAATACAATTCACGAGTAAAGGTGGTATTGTGAATAAATTGGTGCTCAACGAATACCAACGCGCGGATTCATCTCCGTTGGTTCTAATTGAGCCGGGAAGCAACAATTTTTCCTATACCATACCATTAAAGACGGGTGTAATTGAAACACGAAATTTAGATTTCACAGTTCAATCACAATCTCAGACCGAGATAATTCTTGAGCATAAATTTGCGGGTGGAGGATCAATTGAGCAGGCATATACAATAAACGATGGCTACGTCGTTGATTATGCTTTTAGATTGGTTGAGCTTAATGAAAAAATTGCAAGAAAGCATAATTCGTATTCATTGGTTTGGGACATGCGTTTGCCGTTACAAGAAAAAACACTTGATAATGAGCGACGCGTTTCTACGGTATATTACAAGTACAAAAGTGAGGATGGAGACAGTGAAGGGGACGTAGATAACTTGTCAGAAACAAGTGATGACGATGACGATTTGCAAGCAGGCGTTCATTGGCTTGCTTTCAAGCAACAGTTCTTTATGTCGACGCTTATCTTTCCCGAAGGTTTAGAAGAATCTGGAACGACAATTTCTGTTGAGAAGCCTGAAAACGTAGAGTATGTTGGGGAAATGATAGCGGATCTATCATTACCATATTCGTTCGCAACTTCAGACGAACAAAAGATGCAATGGTACTTTGGACCAAACCATTACAAAACGTTGAAGAGCCTAGACATGGGGATGGAAAGTACCATTCAATTGGGTCATTGGACATTTAGTTGGGTTAACAAAGTCGTTGTTATTCCAATGTTTAATTGGTTGTCGAAGTACATTAAGAGCTACGGCCTTATTATTTTATTACTGACTTTGATGATTAAGCTGGTCTTAATCTTCCCAATGTACAAGAGTTACTTGTCTACGGCGAAGATGAAGCTGCTGAAACCAGAACTCGAAGAAATAAAAGAGAAGGCTAACGGAGATATGACCAAGGTGCAGCAAGAGCAAATGAAGCTGTACAAAAAAGTGGGAGTGAGCCCCTTCGGTGGATGTCTGCCCCAGCTGGTTCAATTGCCAATCTTAATCGCCTTGTTCCGCTTTTTCCCAAGTAGCATCGAGCTGCGTCAAAAAGGCTTCTTATGGGCAAAGGATTTAAGTACGTACGACGAATGGCTTAAATTAGGTTTTGAAATCCCTATACTTCATGATAGTCATATTAGTTTGTTCACTTTATTGATGGCTGCTTCGTCGCTTCTTTATACGATTTATAATCAGCAGAGTCAAGCTGGGATGAATAACCAAATGAAGTACATCATGTACCTCATGCCGGTTATGTTATTTTTCTGGTTTAACAGTTACGCAGCTGGTTTGAGTTATTATTACTTCTTGGCAAACATGATTACGTTCGGTCAGAATTTTATCTTCAGTAAGTTTATTGTAGATGAGGACAAGATTCGAAGCCAGATGGAAGCAAACAAAAAGAAGAAGGTAACTATTAAGCAATCTCGTTTCCAGAAAAAATTGGCTGAGATGGCAAAGAAAAAAGGGGTAGACCCAAAGCGACTTAAGCGATAGGTTGTCGCTCTAAGTTCCTGAACTTTTCAAGCCAGGCGGTGTTGTTTAACTGCTCCTCTTGACCATAATGCAGTTTCCAAAACTGACTTACCGCTTCATTAATTGGGAGGTTGGTATGTTTTGTGTCTCGTAAATGATGTACAAGTTTTAACATCCTAAATCCATTTAACCAGCGAAAAATATTTTGTTGAAATAGCGCGTCAGACTTCGATTGTTGCCGAATCTTTGAACTTGCCTCTTCGAATTTCTCATGCACCATAAAGTTGCGTATTTCGTCTGATACGTCCAGGCTTAGGTCTGACAAGGTGCAACCTGAAATGCATTTTGTCAATGATCTTATTTCTTGGTAGATGGCTGGATGGTACGTATAATATGTTTTACATCGACTTGAATCATACTTTGCAACGGCGTGTCCTGTACCAAACGGGACTCTATCCGACGTTCGTGCCGATGGAATAACAGCGCAATTTTTTATTTCAATGACCTTGCGGTACGGGATAATCTTGTGTAAAAAATAAAAATCTTCCCCCGCTTTTCTTTGATTCATTCCGCCAAAAGCCTTGTAGGTATTTCCACGCACCGCCATCGAAGATCCAATGGTTTGATAGGCATACGGATACTCAGCATATTTTAGTCCTTGATAATGATACCGTAGAAACAACTCATAATCCACTATTGCATGATTGTTACCAATTGGGTGTTCAAAGTAAGTTGTGGCTATATCATGGTTGGGATGTGATTCGAACGATTGTACAATGCTACTGAGGTAGTTGGAGGTGCATGTGCAGTCTGCGTCATAACACAAGATGACGGATTCTTCTTTATTTTTGGCCAAATCAAACGCTTTATCCATTCCAATTTTGCGGGCATTGCCAACTCCAGCTACTTTGTATGGTACATCCGTTATGTGCAAGACCTGCAAATTCAACCAAGGAGGTTTGTTTGGGAGCCAACTATGAATTGCTGCAAGGCTCAATTTGTTTTGTGATACTACGTCTGGAGATGTATCGACTCCGGAATTGATTACAACCAGAACTGTTACTAGGCAATTGGGCGTGTCGCACAAAGCGAGACTGTTGAGAGACGTTAATACGTCAGGTTCATTATAACATGGTATGACGATAAAGAGCTCCAAAGGGTTTAAAGATAGACTTGTTTAGTCAGGCCGTTTTAAGGATATAACCTCGATCGCGTCCATTTAGTACCTTGTTTTTTAAAGGCAATCCTGTCATGTAATCGGCTCGGTCGACCTTGCCAGAATTCAAAGTTGTTTGCTTTTACAGCGTATCCTCCCCAATGTGATGGGCGTTCGATTGGATTGGTTTTATAGAATTCTACCAATTCGGCGTATTTCTGCTCCAACTCCTCTCTATTTGCCATAGGTGCACTTTGTGTTGACGCAATAGCACCAATCTGACTTTCCTTAGGGCGACTATAAAAATAATCGTCGGAGGTTGCCGAATCTACTTTATACGTTATTCCCTCAATCCGAACCTGACGTTGCTGAGCACCCCAAAAGAAAAGAATAGAAATATTTGGATTTGCCTCTAATGCTTGGCCCTTAGTGCTGTTGTAATTTGTATAAAAAATAAAGTCACCATTAAGCACTTCTTTAAGCAGGACTACACGCGTTTGTGGTTGATTATTGTGTGATGTACTAATAATCATAATGTTTGGTTCCGCTTCGGTTTTACGCGCTTCATCAAACCATTGAGTAAATAGAGGTAAAGGGTTATCTCCAGCCTGAGATTCTAACAACTCAAACTTACCGTAATCAACACGTTCGTCTTTCAAGTTCATATTATCTTCTACCCATATTAGGCATATTAGGCATGCGTCGACCTGGTTTCATTTTATTGAAACTCTTCATCATCTTACGCATTTCGTCAAATTGCTTCATGAGTTTGTTGACCTCTGTAATAGAGTTTCCGCTGCCACTAGCAATACGTTTTCGTCTTGAGCCATCAATTAATTCAGGGTTTTCGCGCTCTTGAACTGTCATCGACTTGATAATCGCTTCAACACCTTTAAATGATTCATCTGAAATGTCGACATCCTTTATAGCCTTGCCAACCCCTGGAATCATTCCCATCAAGTCTTTTATGTTTCCCATCTTCTTGATTTGCTCAAGCTGCTTTAGGAAATCGTCAAAATTGAACTGGTTTTTGCGAATCTTGCGTTGAATTCTCTCTGCTTCATCTTGGTCGTATGAATCCTGGGCTTTTTCAACAAGTGATACAATATCACCCATACCCAATATCCGATTCGCCATACGGTCTGGATGGAATACCGCTAGCGCGTCCATTTTTTCACCGTTACTGACAAACTTGATTGGTTTATTGACAATACTCTTAATTGAAAGAGCAGCACCACCACGTGTGTCACCGTCTAGCTTGGTTAATACAACGCCGTTGAAATCAAGAACATCGTTGAAGGCTTTTGCAGTATTCACAGCATCCTGACCCGTCATTGAATCAACCACAAATAAAACTTCGTTAGGAGAAACGGCTTTCTTCACGTCACCGATTTCCTTCATCATCACCTCATCCACACTTAAACGTCCGGCTGTATCTATGATGACTACGTTGTGTTGATTGGCCTTTGCGTATTTAATTGCATTTTTTGCAATTTCTACCGGGTTCTTATTGCCTTCTTCGGCATAAACATCAACTTCAACTTGTTCTCCAAGGACCTTCAACTGGTCAATAGCCGCGGGTCTATAAACATCACCCGCTACCAATAAGGGATTACGCCCTTTGCTTTTGATATAGCGTGCAAATTTTCCTGAAAAAGTGGTTTTACCAGATCCTTGAAGACCTGCTATAAGAATGACTGCAGGGCTTCCAGTAAGATTTACTTCTTCAGTTTTTCCACCCAGTAATCCAGTCAACTCATCACTAACAATCTTGGTCATCAATTGACCGGGAGAAACGCTGGTTAAAACATTTTGGCCAAGTGCTTCTTCCTTTACACGATTCGTGAAATCTTTGGCAATCTTGAAATTAACATCGGCATCGATAAGCGCACGACGGATTTCCTTTACCGTTTCAGCCACGTTGATTTCGGATATTTTCCCTTGACCTTTAAGGGTCTGAAACGCTTTCTCTAGCTTACTGGATAAATTGTCGAACATGTATCTAAATATTGAACTGCAAACATACTAAATACCATAGGAGTAAAGCAAAAAAAGGCCGCCTTTTCAGGCAGCCTTCACAACGATAAACGATTTGTTATCGCATTAGCCTAACAAGACCTTTTTTATCATAAATAACTCTGTCCAATCCGCTAATACGGATGTGGTACATATAACTTTCCATTTCGCAATCTTTTGCTTTGTACGTTCCATCCCAACCTTCTTTAACGTCGTTTGTTGTGAATAACTCTTCACCCCATCGGTTGAAAATTGTCATCTCGTACTCTCTGTATGTCCCATTCTTCATTAAAAATATGAATTGAGCGCTTGGTCGGAATACAGGGTTGTGGTCATCTTCGCCTGGACTAAAGGCATTTGGTATCCAAACCAATGAGGAGCCAATTAAAGTAATTTCATTTGATGTGCTTTTTACACTAGGGTCAAATGATACCGCAATTACACGAAAAACATATTCGCCGTCAATGTCTTTATGTTCATCTTTATCTACAAATGCTGTTTGATTTCCAGGCACTTGAGCAATTGTGGTAAACACGCCATTGTCAAGAATCTGAATCTTATAATATTCAACACCATCGTCCCATTTTTCATATGCAGACCAAGATAAATGGCTCATGTCGTTCATATAGTAGCCTTCCAATATTATTGGTAAGCCAATGTTTCCAACGATTCCTTTCTGTTCACAATGATCAAGAGTTTGTACGGTGTACATAAAATGTTCCTGATTAATATCTAAATCTGTATCGGTGAATGTGGTGTTGTTTAAGATTTTTGAATCCAACACCGCAGTGCCGGTTACATCTCGTTTGCACAAAAGGTAGCTTTGTGTGTGTTGAAATAAACTTGTGTCCCATTCAACAACAACAACTTTGTTGTTTGAAACTGTGGCAACTTTTACGTCCATTGGAATTCTATTCCGAACATAATCAGGGCGATTCCCTTCATAGTTGGACATAGAAATCAAATCTTCGAATTGTGCTTCAACTCTATATATATAATCTTGGTCGCAGAGTAAAACGTCCTGGTACGTTAATGTTGTGCCGTTTACTTTGCCTATTTGGCTAAACGTTATGCCGTCTTCACTTCTTAAGATATTGTATTGATCCACATTATTCCATCCGCTATAAGATGTCCAACTTAGGTTAAGTTCAAA
>JBLING010000032.1:0-12867 GCA_047639155.1 bacterium | reverse complement strand
ACGAGGTTCAACAGTTGATAAATGGGGTATTTCCTTACCAGATCCAAATCAAATCGATGACGATAAAGATGGCGTGCCGAACGCTGTAGATCTCGAACCAAACACACCTGCTGGTGCAAAGGTTGATGCCAATGGACGTGAGTTGAAAAATGTTAATCCTGTTACAGCCAACAAATTGGAGATTAAAGACATGGAAGACAATTCAACAGAATGGGAATATTATATGATTGTTGGTGTGTTTAAAAACAAAAGCAACGTACTTGGATATCAGGCCAAACTTCAAACGAAATACGGCGAGCGCACTAAGGTATTGGTTACCAAAGCGGGGTATAATTATGTGTATACCAAGTTGGTTTCAACGCAACAAGAAGCGTACAAAGAATCAGATAGATTAACAAGCAAACAGGTTGAAGACTTCATTGTTGGAAACCCATGGTTATGGCAAGAACCAAAGAAATAGAATAAGATACTACGATAAATACTACACAACTATTCAATTGGCGGTACTTAGGTGCCGCCTTTTTTATGTCTAAAGTTAAAACAAAAGTGAAACATTCAGCACGCTATTTTTGTTGAATTGCTACATTTGCAACACTAAGAAATACACCTTATGGCATTCGACATCAACCTCATCAAAAAAGTTTATTCTACCATGGGAGAACGCGTAAAAGCGGCCCGTGAACTAACAGGTAAACCTTTAACGCTTAGCGAAAAAATTCTGTATTCCCACCTTTGGGACAATTTGCCAGAATCTGCTTTTGGGCGAGGTAAATCATATGTTGATTTTGCGCCTGATAGAATTGCGTGCCAAGATGCGACGGCACAAATGGCTCTGCTTCAATTTATGCAAGCGGGTAAACAGAAGGTTGCCGTGCCTACCACAGTACACTGCGATCACTTGATTCAAGCAAAGGATGGTGCGGATCAGGATTTGCAACACGCAATCAATACGAGTAACGAGGTTTTTAATTTCTTAGAATCAGTTTCAAACAAATATGGCATTGGTTTCTGGAAACCTGGTGCTGGAATTATTCATCAGGTAGTGCTTGAGAATTATGCATTTCCAGGAGGAATGATGATTGGTACAGATTCTCACACAGTCAATGCAGGTGGATTGGGAATGGTGGCGATTGGTGTAGGTGGAGCAGATGCAGTAGATGTGATGGCAGGTATGCCTTGGGAATTGAAATTCCCTAAACTCATTGGTGTAAAATTGACCGGCCGACTAAACGGATGGACAGCCCCAAAAGATGTTATCCTTAAAGTTGCGGGAATTCTAACCGTGAAAGGTGGTACTGGTGCAATCGTTGAGTATTTCGGTGATGGAGCTGAATCGCTTTCCTGTACTGGAAAAGGAACAATATGCAATATGGGCGCAGAAATAGGCGCCACAACTTCTACGTTTGGATATGATGCAAGCATGGAGCGATACCTGAAGGCAACTGATCGGTCAGATGTAGCGGATGCCGCAAATGAAGTGAAGGAGCATTTAACAGGTGACCCAGAAGTGTACGCAAATCCTGAGCAATATTTTGATCAAGTTATCGAGATCAACTTGACAGATTTACGTCCACACCTAAACGGACCTTTTACTCCGGATTTAGCAACACCAGTTGGTGAGCTAGGTGCTAAGGCGAGAGAAAACGATTGGCCTTTAGAAGTTGAGTGGGGACTAATAGGTTCTTGTACAAATTCATCGTACGAAGATCTGTCTAGAGCAGCGTCTGTTGCAAAACAGGCAGTTGACTTAGGTATTCCGATGAAAGCTGAGCTTGGTATTAACCCTGGTTCAGAGCAAGTTCGATTTACAGCTGAAAGAGATGGTCTTCTCAAAATATTCGAAGACTTAAACGCAAAAATATTTACAAACGCTTGTGGACCATGTATTGGACAGTGGGAAAGAGCTGGCGCAAGCGAAAAACCAAAAAATACAATTGTCCATTCGTTCAATAGAAACTTTAGTAAACGCGCTGATGGAAATCCAAATACGCATGCTTTTGTTGGGTCGCCTGAGATAGTTGCTGCTGTTACAATTTCTGGCCGATTGGATTTCAATCCAATGACGGACAAGTTGAAAACCGCAAGTGGAGAAGAAGTATTATTGGCAGAACCAACAGGATTTGAATTACCGCCTAACGGTTTTGACGTGAAAGACAACGGTTATTTAGAACCTATATCAGATGGATCCGGCGTGAACGTTGTGGTTAGTCCTGAATCAAAACGATTACAATTGTTAGAACCTTTTGCCCCTTGGGATGGGAAAAACATCATTGGAGCGAAGTTGCTGATTAAAGCCAAAGGAAAATGTACTACGGATCACATCTCTATGGCTGGGCCATGGTTGTCGTATCGCGGGCATCTTGACAATATCTCAAACAATTGTCTAATAGGCGCTATAAACGCATTTAACGACAAACCGGATGAGGTTTACAATACCTTAACTGGGGAGTACGGAAGCGTCCCTAAAACGGCGAGAATGATTAAAGCAGCTGGGGAGTATTCAGTTGTTACCGGCGAAGAAAATTATGGTGAAGGATCATCACGTGAGCATGCCGCAATGGAGCCTCGTCACTTGGCTGTGAGAGCAGTGATTGTGAAGTCATTTGCCAGAATTCACGAAACAAACCTTAAGAAACAAGGTATGTTGGGTCTAACATTTGTAAATCCATCGGATTATGACTTGATTCAAGAAAAAGACACTTTCGATATTATGTTGGATGAGTTTAAACCTGGGGCATATATGACAGTTGTCCTAAATCATGCAGATGGAGCTAAGGACAGCATTCAAGTAAATCACACCTATAACGAACAGCAGATTGAATGGTTTAGGGCTGGTAGTGCTTTGAACTTAATTAAGCAGGCTGGATAGGATTTCGTAAAAGTCATAACTTTACCAAAATTATTGGTATGAGACTTTTCATGTTAACACTCCATTTCATTGGACTCGCACTCGCAGTCGGAACTGGATTTGCCTATTTGTTTCTCGGCTTATCATCAAAGGGTTTGTCAAAGACAGAAGGTAAAAACCTTTTTATAAAAACACTACCCATCCAAAAGATGAGTCATATCGGTTTGTTTCTCCTGATCTTGAGTGGAGGATATTTAATGACACCGTATTGGGATACTTTGATGGAAAACCGTCTGTTGTTGGTTAAACTGGCAGCCGTAATTATTATGATTGCACTAGTTGCTGTGTTAAGTTCATTAGCGAAAGTCGCTAAAAAGGAACAAGGCGGAGAAGCCATGACGAAAATTCAAAAGCTAGGAAAAATTACACTCCCATTAGGCTTAATCATAGTAGTTTTGGCCGTACTTACATTTCGCTAGAAAATGGTTAAAACATTACTATACGTCATATTGCTTTTTATTGTTGGAGTTGGATGTAATGCGCCTGTAACACCTACATCTTATAACCGCTTTAGTGATTCAAAGCTAGAGCGCATTTATGAGTTTCAAGACAAACAAGCAACAAGGCAACTAATACCATTACTAAGGTCTAAAAAGCCCATACACAGAGAAGCAGCTGTTCTTGCATTTGCATCAATTCAAGACACATTCGCGGTTCGGTTCCTTCGTGAAAGAATGTTAACGGATTCAGATCCAAATGTGCGCAAAGCAGCAGCATATTCGATTGGTCAAATGAGAGATTCAGCGAACGTTGGAATGCTTTTTATGGCGTTGGAGAATGAAATATCGTCAGACTCACGTAAGTATATACTTGAATCACTAGGTAAATCAGTTAATGCAGATGTCTTAAACTACTTCAACACTTTTACAACGTCTGTAACCCAATTGAGAGAGGGCCATGCGCGTGGAATGTACCGTGCTATGTACCAAAAACAGGTAGGGGATTCCTTTGCCAAACAATGTTTACGGTACTTTGATTATGTTTCTTCTGATGAGGCAAAATATTATGCCGCGAGTACGTTATCAAAATTGCCGAAAGCAATGGTAGCTGCACATATCGATACCATCAAAGTAATTCATTCACGTGAATCCGATTTGGAGGTCAAACGTTTGTTGATGACCATTATATATCCCATGGAGGCTGTAGTTGTTTCAATTCCATGGAACGAATTTATCGTGAATAGCAAAGCCTACACGGACAAGCCATACGAATTGGTGAATGACCTTAGAAATGTAGACCTAAACTCCATTGAGGCAGCTGAAACTTTAAAAGATTGGACGTTCAACCATAGATACCAAATAGTGCGAACTACTTCGTGTGAACTGTTTTTTAAATGGTTAAATACCGGCTGGGACAAGAAAAATGGACCGACCTACAACACATTTATAGAAGATTGCATAGCCAGCCGTGATATGGCGCTCCAAAGCTTAGCATGTTATGAAATAGTGAAAAATCCGTCAGAAAAATGGAAAGTACTTTTAGAGGACTATCAAGATTCCCTTGCGATACCAAGTCAAATGGAAACGTTTATCGACATAGGGAAAGCAATTGCAGCTATTGACAGCGTTAAGTATGTAAAACCAACTGTTGCATACAATCATCCAATAGACTGGGATTATGTAAAACGAATTCCCAGCGGTCAACAAGTTGAGATTGTAACAAGCCAAGGCAATATAACAATTGCATTAAATGTAGACGACGCTCCGGGTTCAGTTTCCAACTTCTTAAAAAAAGTGGATGAAGGGTATTATTCTGATAAATTTTTTCATCGTGTTGTGTCAAACTTTGTCATTCAAGCGGGTTGTTATAGAGGTGACGGCTGGGGTTCTCCAGATTGGACACAAAGAAGCGAGTTTAGCAACTACTTGTCGTACACAACGGGTGCAGTTGGACTGGCTTCCAGCGGAAAAGATACAGAAGGTGTACAAATATTTATAACACACAACCCAACTCCATTTTTGGATGGCAGGTATTCCATTTTTGGGTATGTTATAGTCGGCATGGATGTGGTAAACGCAATTGATGTTGGCGATAAAATTATAGAGATCCACAGAAGAACCTCAGATCAATGATAAGGGTAGTAACGCTTCTAGTTGTAGTCTTAACATCGGTGCCACTGTTCGGTCAAACCAAAAAAAAAGGGTTAGACATGGGTGAGAAATGGTATGTTAACTGGGGTTGGAATCGTGGCTGGTATACGAAGTCCGATATACATATGATTGGCAATGATTATGATTTTGTGTTGGACAATGTCCAAGCAAAAGACCGACAATCGAAATTTGGGTTTAAGGAATATTTATTTATTACACAGCTCTCAGTACCACAAACGAACTTAAAACTGGGTTATTTTGTCAACGAACATTATAGTATTGCTGGCGGGTTTGACCATATGAAATATGTTATGGTTCGAGATCAAACTACAACTATCACTGGAAATATTAATCGTGCTGGGTCTCTGTATAACGGGTCTTATGATAACGACAGCATCCAGTTGGGATATAACTTTTTACGATACGAGCATACAGACGGGTTGAACTATGTGTTTCTGGAATGGAATCGGCACGATGAATGGTTTAATTTGAAAAAGTCGAAAGTTAGGATTAGTTCGGTGATTGGCGTTGGCCCGGCTTTGTTGCGACCACGAACAGATGTGACGCTCATGAATCGACAAGGTAGAAACGTATACCACAACGCAGGATTTGGGTTAAATGGGAAACTCGGTGTGAACATCCTTTTGTTTAACCATTTCAATATTACCAGTGAGGTTAAAGGAGGGTATATCAATATGCAATACATTCAAGCTACTGAGCGAAAGGAAGACATTGCCAAACAGCAATTTGGATTTTTACAGGTGAATATCCAAATAGGTGCCACTTTGGGGTTTAAAAAATCGCGTTAATCTGTGTTATCGTTGTTTTTGTCAGACATGAAGAGCGAACCTAGACAGGTTGGCTAATTTTGAATAATTGGAGTTACTAAGAGAAATATACAATTCACTTCGACGCAATGTGCTGCGTTCAGTGCTTACAGCTTTCGGTGTGAGTTGGGGGATATTTATGCTCATCATCATCATGGGATTGAGCATGGGCCTTGAAAACGGTATAAAATCCATGTTTAAAGGTTTTAGTGCGAACAGTTTATTTGTTTGGGGACAATCAACTTCAATGCCATACGCAGGTTTTACTGAGGGACGAAGAATCAGGTTAAAAATAGAAGATGCAGACTTTGTTCGAGAGCATATCGAAGGCGTTAAAATTGTTGCTCCCAGAGCACAGCTAGGCGGTTATGGCGAAGGAAACAACGTAAAGTACAAGACTGAGACTGGCGCGTTTTCTGTCCATGGTGATATGCCTAACGTTTATAAAATATACCAATGGCTCCAAGTTGACGGACGTTTCATTAATGAGACTGACCAGTTGGAAGGAAGGAAAGTCTGTTCTATTGGAAAAAGAGTCAAAGAAGTATTATTTAAAACTGAGAATCCAGTTGGCGCGTATATTTCGATTAACGGAATTCAGTTTATGGTAGTTGGATGTCATCGGTCACAAGCTGCTGCAGAACAAGCGGATAGAGATGATCAACAAATCATTATTCCAATGGCTACGTACCAAAAGGCATTCGACGGATCAAACTACATCAATTGGCTGGCCGTTGAGTGTAGCGATGATTCTGATGCGGATGTGGTGGAGCAATCGATTAAAACTGCACTGGCGACAAAATATAAAGTACATCCAGACGACCCGCGTGGAATTGGAGGATTTAATGCAAAAAAAATGTATGGTCCGATGCAAATGACCTTTTTAACGGTGAGAGGCGTTGGCTGGTTTGTAGGGCTGATGACATTGATGGCTGGAATCATTGGTGTGAGTAACATCATGTTGGTGTCGGTTAAAGAAAGAACGAAAGAAATTGGTGTGCGTCGCGCATTAGGTGCAAAGCCAATCAATATTATTGTTCAAATTGTAGCCGAGGCGTTGGTCTTGTCTTTGATTGCAGGTTATGCTGGGTTAATGGCTGGAATTTGGCTTGTTGAAGGTCTGGCACAGGCGCAAATGGATTCGCAAATGTTTAAAGATCCAGAAGTGCAATTTCCTGTAGCAGTCTCAGCATTAATCGTTTTGGTGTTTTTTGGTTGTTTGTCTGGTTTCCTACCGGCAAATCGTGCATTACGGATTAAACCAGTAGAAGCGTTACGATATGAGTAAACGTGGATAATGATTTGTAATTTGGTGCGTTATTTGTATTGGACTAAGTATAGCAATCGTTTCAATGGGTTTTAAAACATTTATCCTTTCAATTTTCGTTTTTACTTCAAACATCAATGGTGTTGGTGCAACAACGCTTAAGTACGAAAATTATATCTACGACACACTTGTAGAAACAGTGCTTTTGTCATCAAATACTGCAGCGTATAACCCTATCTCAGTGATGAATCTTGGTGCAACAAACGCGATGCGACTCAAGTTCGACAGGTTGGAAGCTACCAACGAATTTTACCAATACACCTTTGTGCACTGTGACGCCAACTGGGAGCCCAGTAATCTGCAGAAAACAGAATATTTGGAAGGCAATACAATGGGGAGCATAGAGGAGTATACATTTTCAACGAATACATTCCAGCAATATGTACAGTATACGCTCGACTTCCCGAATAGGGATATGGAGCTAACAAAGTCAGGGAATTACTTGCTTATTGTCTATCGAAATTTTGACGAAGAGAATTTAGTTCTCACCAGGCGGTTTATGGTTTTTGAAAGCCAAACTTCAATCACAGGAACGGTTAAGCCGGCAACAAACCCAAGCGACCGATTCTACAAACAAGAAGTCGATTTTGAAATTGACTACAAGGATTACTTAATCCAAAATCCGTTTCTAGATGTAAATGCTGTAATCCTGCAAAACAACAGTTGGAACAATGCCATTTACAATTTGAAACCTCAGTTTGTAAACAACAATATTCTGCAGTTTAATTACGAAAACGAAAACTTGTTTAATGGGGTTACTGAATTTCGATTTTTTGATATTCGGTCTCTTCGAAACTATAGCCAAAACGTGGCAAAGAAATTTACAGACTCCTTGGTGAATGTTGTACTTAAGGTCGGGGAATTACAGTCTAGCAAAACGTATATAAACTGGATAGACTATAACGGAAGAAGGGTAATTCAAAACACCGATGGTTTAGATGTAACAGAAAACGGAGACTACACCTTGGTGCATTTTAGCCTCGAATCGCCGAATAAACTTGCTGCGGGTGATGTTTATATTTACGGGGAGTTGTCGGATTGGAGATTAAACGAAAAGTATAAAATGACGTATATCCCAGAACGTAACGTCTATTACTTGGCGACCAAGTTGAAACAGAGCTATTATAACTACCATTATGTTGTTCCTGGGGCAAATAACACGATTGAATACGCGTATACGGAGGGTAATCACTCTGAGACGGAGAATGACTATATGATCCTATTGTACCACAAAGACGCATTCTACGGGTATGACAGGCTTATTGGGAAATCTATCATGAATTCCATCACCTCTCGTGATGATGATTAGCTTGTAATCAGGCTTTAATTTTGCAGACATAAACCAACATGTCTGATTCACTTATTTATCAATTGGCATTAAGCCAGATTCCAAACATAGGCTCTGTATTGGCAAAAAACTTAGTCGGTTATTGCGGTGGAGTTGAAGCTGTTTTTAGTGAAAAACTTGGGCTGCTCAAGAAGATTCCTGGTATTGGTGATTTTCACGCTAAAGAAGTGTATTACTTTAATGAATTTGATGGACTTCAAAAGGAAATTGACTTTATCAAGAACAACGACATTAGACCATACTTTTTTACGGACAAAGAATACCCATTTCGGTTAAAGCAAATTCATGACGCACCGATATTGCTGTTTCAAAAAGGAACTAGCGAATTGAATGCTAAACGAATGATCGCTGTAATTGGTACACGTAAAACATCACCTGCCGCGAGAGACACAACCGAACGGATAATTGAAGAAATAAAGACGTTTAACCCAACAATCGTAAGTGGTTTGGCTTATGGTATAGATTCCTATGCACACAAGTCTGCCATAAAACAAAACCTACCTACAGTCAGTGTTTTTGGACATGGTTTCGATCGAATATATCCAAAACAGAATACCAATTTAGCAGAAAATATTTTAGAAACCTCTGGAAGTTGGGTTACGGAGTTTGTTTCAGGCACCATCCCGGACCGCGAAAACTTTCCGAAACGTAACCGCATTGTTGCGGGTATGGTTGATGCCGTTCTTGTGGTTGAATCTCCAGTGGCTGGCGGTTCTATCATAACCGCGAACTTAGCGTTTGATAACAACCGTGAAGTTATGGCGGTACCCGGTAAACCAAAGGATAGTTTCGCAGCTGGATGCAACACACTTATTAAAACCAATAGAGCGCATCTGATTGAAGATGGAGATGACGTGGCTGCAGTACTTAATTGGGACATTCCAGTAAAAAAAGAAACACAAATTCAGCTTCCAATTTCGCTTGGTCCTCAGGAGCAATGTATCTTTGACACCTTAAAAGTACATGGGGCGTTAGAAATCGATAACCTGTCGTTTAGAACCCAATTAAGTCCCAGTGTATTGGCATATAAACTGTTGGAATTGGAGATGTCGCACATTGTGCGCGTATTGCCTGGAAAACAGTATGAATTGATATGACGTTAGCGCAAAAACACATTCGGATATCTGATTTTGATTATGATCTTCCCCAAGAAAAGATCGCTCAAAAACCACTCAAAAAAAGGGATTCTTCAAAGCTGCTTGTCTATCAGCAAGGTCAAATAGTGCATAAAGGTTTTAGTGATATTGGTCATCACTTACCTACAGATGCGCTCCTTGTGTTTAACAATACAAAGGTTATCCCAGCACGATTGTATGTTACCAAGCCTACGGGAGCATTGATTCAGGTGTTTTTGTTGAATCCAGTGTCACCATACAACAATGTTGAGCAGGCACTGAAATTAAACAATGAGCCAAGTACATGGCAGTGCATGATTGGCAACTTGAAACGCTGGAAATCTGGAGAGACACTTGAAATCAGAAACGAAGATTTTTGGATGTCTTTTACGTTATTGGATAAAGAACAGAGAACAGTAGAAATGCAATGGACCGATGGTATTCCATTTTGCGATGCACTTGAGAAGGTAGGCAATATGCCGCTCCCTCCGTACATCAAGAGAGAGGCGCAAGAGTCGGACAGTAATCGATACCAAACGGTATACGCAAAACATAATGGTGCAGTCGCCGCGCCAACAGCCGGACTTCACTTTACTTCTGATATTTTATCAAATCTTAAGGAAACTGGACGAACTATTTCGGAAGTGACATTGCACGTTGGGTCCGGAACGTTTAAACCAGTCGAAGAAGACTTGGTATGGAACCACCCGATGCACGAAGAGTTTTATCAAGTGTCGAAAGAAACAATAGAACAACTGATTACGAACAGACCTCGAATTGCCACAGGTACAACTAGTTTAAGGACGTTAGAGACATTGTATTGGGTAGGGGTACAGATTGGTTCTAGTTCTGAATCGCCATTAAACGTGGCGCAGCATCTGCCTTATTTGTTTAATGGAGGATTACCCGAGTACAATGCCGCTTTGGAGACGATTCTAAAGTATATGGCCGAACAGGATTTAAGCGAAATAGTCGGTTTGTCGGGAATAATGATAATGCCGGGCTATCAAATTCGGTCGGTAGATGGATTGATAACAAACTTTCATTTGCCTAAATCTACGTTGCTTTTATTAATTGCTGCTCTTATTGGGGACGAGTGGAAGTCTGTTTATGAAGATGCAAAAGCGAACAACTATCGGTTCTTGAGTTATGGGGATAGTAGTTTGCTGTTGAAATAGGGGTGGTGAAAAATGGTTAGCAACCTTGTTTGGCTCATTTACAAAAAGTAAAACTTTACCCTAATTGTACTTGCCTAAAGTGTAAAGTTTAAAGCCAATGAAACATTATGCATTTTAGTTGATGGGATGAGTGGGTGTGTACTGATGTTCAATAATCCCAAACCGTACCGAAGCTCAGGCGAAAAAGAGAAATATTCAAACTGCATCTCTAGGCCAATACCAAAGTTTACTGCAACATCGGTCTTGGTTGTGTATGGCAAGGAGTTACTTTTCTTGAAAATAGGTAGTCTGATATTAGGCCCTAACATGAAATATGGGCTCAATTTGTTACGCTGTTTTTTGAAAATGAGGTGGGTCATAAAGTCGATGCTCATTGGCATGACCATGTAATCTACCTTGGAACTATCTGAAAAGCTGAATCCTCCTTCATTGAACGACCAATTTATTTCAGGTGAAATTGATACTATTTTGTTGAGTGAATAATCTGCCCTAAAACCAAGTCGGTAGTTTACAGTATTAAACGTGGTCACACCGTCTGGAAGGTTAGCCCCAGTTCTTATGTTTGATATGTTTGGTGCTATGTTGAAACCGAATTTCAAATTTCGTGATTCAGTTGTCTCTTCCGACACTGTCTGAGCAAATGAGATATTCGGGAGTACCATAAAGGCGGATAAAATCGCGATTCTTCTGATGAAGTAAGACTTGTGATTCATGATGTTGAGGATCTGATAAGTTTGGACGTTTATCCAAATATACCGTATTCAATTTTTAAGTTCATACGACGCTTTGTCGTTCGCTATTTTGGTATTAAACCTAGCGGTTTGACTGTTCGAAATTAAAATCGTTGAAAGTATAAACGATTGCTATAAATCTATCAATACTTGGTATTGCAATTGGTAAAACAACTACCTTAACTTTGTGTTACAATAGTATGAGTGTACAGATATCAACCGACTCTGACTTTAATAGTCATATCGAAACCAACGAAAAAGTAATTGTTAAGTATTTCGCCAATTGGTGTGGCAGCTGCAAGTTGTTCGCACCAAAATTTAGACGATTATCTGATGACGAACGTTTTTCTGATGTTACCTTTTTGGATGTAAATGCTGAAGAAAACGAGGCTGCTAGAAAGCTAGCTGGAGTAGATAACCTGCCATTTTTCGCAGTGTTTAAAAATGGAGTGCTTGTTGAAGGATCAGCCACCAATAAAGAAGAAAACGTAGTTGGACTATTAAGCAAACTCAGCTAATGCATATCCCTACAATTAAAAAACTCATTGAGTCCACTGACTTCGCCGCTCTCAAATCTGCTGAAGAAGCGATATTAGAAGAACAAACGGCTGTTATTGATATACCAGGTAAGGATGAAGGAGAACAACTTACACATGTGATTGCTGCTATTTGGATAAAGGAAGACATGGAAACCAACGGTACCAAATTGATGGAGTCGCTAAGAGAAAACACCAAAACCGTGCGTAAGAGAATAGATTAGTCTTTAATCACTCTGCCCACAAACCTTTCATTTCCTCGCACACCAGAGACCAGATACATCCCTGCTGGGATACATTCAAGGCTGATTGATTCAGCTGACGCGTATTGCTGGACTATTTGTCCAACACTGTTTCTCAACTCAACTTGAAATAACATTTGGTTAAAGTATATATCGCCATTTGTTGGATTTGGAAATAACATGAGACTATTTATTGAAATGTTGGGTGCTGAAAGTGTATGGAAATTTAAAGTGTCCAGAAAATCAGCAGTACAGTTTTTAGCATATTTGTTCTCAATTGTTGTGTGAATCACAAATTTAGAACTCGTTTTCATGATCAATATGTCCTCAAATCTATTTGACGAAGAGAGCTTTCCCGGCCAGTTGAAGTAGCCGATAGTATTGTCTGCTATTTTGTTGCCATTGAGATCTTCCAATTGCATTAAAACTGTATATTTAGTTTCATCGTGTGCTGTTGGTATATTCACCTTAACACTAAAACTAGAGTCGTTTGTAGGTCGTATTTTTAGATTTCCATTCGGTTTGTGTGTAACATATACCGAAAACGCTCTTGATAAAACGCCAT
>JBLING010000031.1:0-14504 GCA_047639155.1 bacterium | reverse complement strand
TCGTTGACAGCGATGAATATATAACTGTTGCCACAACAAGACCTGAAACAATTTTAGGGGACACAGCCATTTGTGTAAACCCAGAGGATGAACGATATGCGCATTTAAAAGGTAAAAAGGCTATTGTACCGATTGTCAATAGAGAGGTACCAATCATCTTTGATGAATACGTTCAAGTTGAATTTGGTACTGGTGCTTTAAAAGTTACCCCAGCCCATGATATAAACGATTATAACCTAGGATTAAAATACAACCTTGAGGTAATCGACACCATCAATGATGATGGTACAATGAGTGAAGCAGCTGGACATTACATTGGCGATGACCGATTCTTTGTTCGTAAAAATATTGGAAAGCAACTTGAAGAACTTGGGAATCTAGTAAAGATTGAACCTTACAAAAACAAAGTTGGATTCTCGGAACGGACAAACGCGATGATTGAGCCCAAGCTTAGTCAACAGTGGTTCGTCAACATGGAAGAATACACAAATCGAAATCCTGAGATTCTTTCTAAAGTTATGGATGACACCATCCAAATTCATCCAGCTAAGTTAAAAAATACCTACCGACACTGGATTGAGAACTTAAAAGATTGGTGTATTAGTAGACAATTATGGTGGGGCCAGCGCATTCCTGCATACTACCTACCAAATGGACAGTTTGTTGTTGCAGAATCTAAGGAAGAGGCATTTGAACGCGCATTTAAAATAGATGCGTCATTGACGATACAAGATTTAAAACAAGACGAAGACGTTTTAGATACTTGGTTTTCTTCATGGTTGTGGCCAATAAGTGTTTTCAACGGAATAAATGAACCGGACAACCCTGAAATTAACTACTACTATCCTACCAACGTGTTGGTTACTGGTCCGGATATTATCTTTTTCTGGGTAGCACGAATGATTATGGCAGGTTATGAATACCGCGATACAAAACCATTCAAGGACGTTTACTTCACTGGAATTGTAAGAGATGAAAAGGGTCGTAAAATGTCGAAGCAACTTGGCAACTCTCCCGATGCAATAAAACTGATGGGAAAATACGGCACTGACGGTGTGCGTATGGGTTTAATGATGGCAGCTCCAGCAGGGAATGACCTACTGTTTGATGAAGCGCTATGTGAACAAGGCAGTAGCTTTGGTAATAAGATTTGGAATGCTTACCGTTTAATACAAGGCTGGGAAGTAATTGAGAATTCGAATGATTCATTTTATCAAGGACATTCAGATGCCATTCATGAATGGATGACAGCCAAAATTTCAGAAACAATTTCATTGGTTGATGATCAATTCGATAAGTTTCGCGTTTCAGACGCTATGACCGCTATCTATAAATTGATTTGGGGAGATTTCTGTTCTTGGTATTTGGAATGGATGAAACCAGCATACGGTCAGCCAATCCCTGCAAAAGACTTAGTTAAGATAAAAACGAACTTTGACCTAGTGCTTCGTTTGTTACATCCGTTTATGCCATTTATTACTGAAAAACTATGGCAGAACTTAAATGAAACGACAACTTCATTTATTAATCAATCAAATTGGCCAGCTGCTGGTTCAAATAACCCTGACGCGGCGCTAGAACTCTGTCGTGACTTGATTAGTCTTGTGCGAAGTGTAAGAAATACAAAAAACATTTCCCCTAAAATTGCCGCGAAACTCAGTATAAAAACTACCGATATTGCCACTTTCAAATCGATGGAAGCTGCTTGTGCCAAGCTTTCCAATGTTGAATTGTTTCAATACGATGTAGAACAAGAAGGATTAAATGAACTCTTGGGAACAAATGAGATTAATATCGCGTTTGATGGTATTGACTTAAATAAGAAAGACGTTGAATCAATCAAAAAAGAAATCAAGCGATTAGAAGGATTCTTAATCGGTATTGATAAGAAACTCGGTAATGAGAAATTCGTTGCCAACGCCAATGAGGACGTAGTAAATCGTGAACACCAGAAAAAAGCGGATACAGCGTTTAAATTAGAAGCGTTGAAGAAGGAACTATAGTCTATTGCACCAGTGCATGTAGAAATGCTTCTGCTTCCGTTTTGTGACCCGCTATATACGCTTTATACTGATCAAACAAATCGTAGTGGAATAACGAAATCAACACATAAGGTTCCAAATAACCGGCTGCCTTCATTTTCCGAGCGAATGCGAGCTCCTCTATGTCTTTGTCAGCTCGTTCTAGCATATGGTCCCAACAGTAAGCTTCAAGAGTCATGTAGTCGGTTAAGGAATTAGTTGACAGCATACCATCTTTGTCTGTATACCTTGCTATTTTCCCTTTAGCTTCAACATAATATTCCCAATATTCTGGGTACTGTTCTAAATTCATAGTTTCAATTTCAACCGTGTCCGTTGCAACGTTCACAGGACACTGCTTTGGAATCCATTCTTGCTCGAACTCCTTTCCCATTTTTTCTGCATAATCGGAACACCGACTGAACATGCCAACTTCAGGAAACCTAAGCAACCCTTCAATTGCGGCATCCAGTGCTTTCTCCCATTGCTCCATGCCTTCTAACGCGTCGGCATAATATTTTTGTGGCTCTAATAAATTCGGAAACCGTTCTGCACATTCATTAAAAATTGGTGCTGCCCGTGAATATTCTTCCAAATGATAGTAGCTGTCACCGAGGTATAAGCGGGCTTTATAATAGGTTGAATCCAAATCTACCGACTCCGCATACAAACCAGCAGCCTCATTATAATTTTTTGCCCAAAAGCTTTGTTCCGCTTCTTTGTACACTTCCTTGGCATCTTCCGTTATGTTGGTGTCTACTGGGTATTTTTTATCAACAAATTCTGTTCGCATGATACGCATTGCAGACTCCAGCTTAAGGTCGTTGCAATAGAGGGTCGCCTCATTAAGCGCATCTAATAAGCTAAGTTTCTTGAAGCTTGAATTTAAAATGCCATATAGTATTAATTCAAATTGCTTAGACGAAGGAATGTCGACCTTCCCATCCTTGCCTACAACAATGATATTCCCAAATGTGGTACTTGATGCTTTATAATCTTGATATAAATATTCAATTTTATACTGCCATAAGGCAGCATTGTCTTTGTTGCGTTCTACAATTGGATTGATAAGGTTCAGTGCCTTCTCGTACTTTTTTTTGCCGTATAGCTTATAGGATTTATTGAAGTTTTTTACATCTTTTTTGGTTGCTTGGGCGGAAGAAAGCGTGAAATTCGCAATAAGAAATATTACAACTGTTAGAATTTTGGTTCGCATGAAAGGTGTTTTCACCGAAATTAATGATATTTAATCGAAGTAAAAACTTAAGGCATCAGTCGGCGCATTTAATTACGTTTGCATAAATAAAAAGTACTTTTTGAAAAAGCTTCATTTACTTCTTATAAAATCCTTTGTAGGGCCTTTTTTAGCTACTTTTTGCATTAGCATTTTTCTAATGTTGATGCAGTTTCTATGGAAATATATTGGCGATTTGGTCGGTAAAGGATTGGAATGGTATATCATCTTGGAATTCATCTTGTATTCTATCCCATACTTGATTCCACGTGCCTTGCCCCTTGCTGTTTTATTAAGTACCATAATGGTGTTTGGCAATTTAGGAGAGCGTTACGAGTTGGTTGCCATGAAATCAGCCGGGATTTCTTTGGTCAAAGCCATGAGGCCAATGATCTACACGATGATCGTGATTGCCGGCATTGCTTTTTATTCCTCCAATATTTTAATTCCCAGGGCGAACCTGAGTTGGGGCGCATTGTTTTATGACGTCACAAATAAAAAACCAGCACTCAATATTCAAGACGGTATTTTCTTTACAGAATTGCGTGGTTTCGCTATTAGAGTAGGGCATAAACACGATGATAATCAGACGCTTGATGACGTATTAATTTATTCTAAATCTGGCAAGTCAGGTGTAACAAACGTTGTAATTGCCAAGCGAGGTAGTATGACGATGACAGAAGATAAACGGTTTTTGAAATTAACCTTGTTCAATGGCAAGCGCTATGAGGAAATGATAGCCTCCGCCAACTACAGTAAGACTTTCCCACACAATACCATGGAATTTCGACAATACGACATGGCAATCGACATGACTGAATTGGAGTTAAAAAGAAGCAACCCTGAGATGTTTAAGGACAACTACGAGATGCTAAACTTGTCAGAGATTGTAGTTCGAGTTGACTCGTTTGAAGTATTAATCGACCAAAAGACTGCGTTTCTTAGGGAATACCTAACCAGCTATTTTAGAATACCACAGGACACATCTATTAAAAACTACGACTTTTCTAAACTTGATAAAAGCATAACGTATCGAGAATACCTAGCGGCGTCAATCGATTCTATGAACATTGAAGCCCCGCACCCTATTTTGATTGATGACCCTATTCAACCAAAAGGTAAAAACGGACTTCTAAAAACAAAACCTCCACCCCCAACCACGCGGTCTGTTAAAATGAATGAACTGGTTGAAAGCGCAAATCAATCTACAAGGAATCTACACCGTATTGTAGAAAACGCGAGCAATGACGTACGAAAAATGCAAGAACGAAAACGAAGGTATGCGACGCAATGGCACAAGAAATTTACGTTGGCCTTTAGTTGTCTTATGTTATTGTTTATAGGTGCACCTATTGGCGCAATTATTCGTAAAGGAGGATTCGGAACGCCAATGATTATTTCAATTTTATTGTTCATTTTGTTTTTCATTATACAAACAGTTGGAGAAAAGTTAGCGCGAGAAGGCGTTTTAGAGGTTTGGGCTGGAGCATGGTTTGCCCCTGCGGTTTTTGTACCACTTGCTTTTTTCTTAACGTACAAGAGCAATACAGAATCTATGTTATTCGATTCAGAGGCGTACCGTAAACTTTTTAAGAAAATAAACATCTTCACTCGACCTAGATGAGCGAAGGTTTAAAAATACTCCAAGTTTCCAATAGAGTGCCTTTTCCTTTAAATGAGGGAGGAACGATTGGAATATTCAATTACACACGGGGTTTTTCGGAAGCTGGTTGTGATGTAACACTATTTGCTTTAGCGGCAAAAAAGCACACGATTGACCATGAGGAAGCAAATAGTGCATTATCGCAATACGCTGACTATCATGTGTTTAATATCGATACGGATGTGAAAGTTTTACCTGCATTCTTTAATTTATTTTCGAATAAATCCTACAATGTAGAGCGTTTTTATGATGCAAATTTCGAGCGCGCTTTAACAAATCATCTAAAGGGCCACGATTTTGATATAATTCAAATTGAAGGCACTTTCCCCGCTCGTTATGCCGACTGCATATTTCAAAATCGCAAACAAGCAAAAGTGGTTTTACGCCAGCATAATGTTGAATTTCAAATCTGGGAAAGACTAGCGAAAAACAGTACTAACCTACTAAAGAAGTGGTATTTAAACCTATTGTCTCGACGTTTGAAACAATTCGAATCTCAACACCTAAATCAATATGATGCATTAATACCTGTCACTGATGATGACGGAGACTTGTTCAAACAAATGGGTTGCACTACTCCCGTATTTCCGTCCCCAGCAGGAATAGACACAGATTTATGGTCTACTTCCAACGCTGAAGATAAACAATCGATTTACCATATTGGCAGTTTAGAATGGATGCCAAATGTTGAAGCCGTACAATGGTTTTTAGATACAATCTGGCCCTCACTCAATACTGCCTTCCCCAACCTTCACTTTTATATCGCAGGTAAAGGAATGTCTGATGACTTTAAATCGCAACGATATAAGAACGTATACATGATAGGTGAAGTGGACAGTGCCACTGAATTTATCCATGATAAAGGCATTACTGTGGTTCCCTTAAAATCTGGTAGTGGTATTCGACTAAAAATATTGGAAGCCATGAGCGCTGGTAAACTTGTAATTAGTTCCACCATCGGAGCTCAAGGCATAAACTACACAGATGGTGAAAATTTAATACTTGCGGACACAGCAGATGCCTATGTAGCTGCATTTACTAGGGTTATAAATGACGATGTTCTGTATCGTACAATTAAGGAGAACGCCCGTCAATTAATAAAAGATAAGTACTCGAACGAAAGTGTAATTGCTCATTTGTTGGCCTTCTACAAAACGCTGTAGCTTAAGTGTTGTTGACTTAAATTTTGCCTTGGGATTTGAGCTCTAAATATTTATTTATAGTATTAATGGATAGTTCTTCTGGTTTAGACACTATGGTTTGAATACCAAGTGTGTTCAGTTCAGAAGCAATTAATCGTTGTTCGTATAAAAACTTTTCAGCAATCGTGTTTTCGTAAATTTCCTCCAGACTTTTAGGCTTTTTGGTTGCGAGATCTGCAATTTCTGAATTCTCAAATAAAATGGTTACAAGCAAATGTTTCTTATTCATTAAGCTCAAAATTGGCTTAATGCGCTGCAAAGAATGAAGGGTGTTACAGTTGGTATATAGGAATATCAAACTTCGCTGTCGCACCTGCCGTTTTACGACATAATACAGGGCATTGAAATTGGTGTCGAGGTCTTGTTGCTCCATGGCATACAACGTCTCCATTATAACCGAGAGTTGTCCTCTGCGATGTGCTGCTTTAATATAAACGTCGAAATCCTTATCAAAAGTCAACAGTCCTACTCTATCGCTCTTTTGGAGCGCTACGTTGCTTATCGCCAACGTACTGTTCACAGCATAATCGACCAAACTAAGCCCATTAAACGGCATGCGCATGTTACGACCTTTGTCAATTGCAAAATAGATGGGTTGTGATTTCTCGTCTTCATACTGATTGATCATCAGAGATTGATTTCTCCCTGTTGATTTCCAATTGATGCTTCGATAGTCATCGCCTTGAACGTACGTCTTTATTTGTTCGAACTCATAACTATGGCCCAAACGACGCATCTTCTTAACCCCTTGGCTAATGGCAATTTTGGACAAAGTTTTTAGCTCAATTTCCTTCATATGTATTAACGAAGGATAAACAGCCACTTCAACTGATTGGTCGATTACTACTTTACGTTGCAGCAAACCCAGCAAATCAGTAGTTAGAAACAAATCAATGTCACCAAAGACATAAGCGCCGCGAGACAGTGGATGAACAGTATACGTTAGAATTTTAGTTTTTCCAGCTTCCAGCATCTGCTGTATTCTGAAATCACGAATTTGAAGCTGTGCTGGTAGATTGTCTACAACATTAAGTTTAACCGTAGAGCTGTAATAATTTGTAATTTCAATTTTAATCGTATTGTCATCCCCCAGCGACAGCACTTTTTCCATTTCCCGTTCTGCAGTTATTGAGCCTGTGCGCCAGTACAACAAAACATAATCGACAGTAAGTAACACAATAAACGCCAAGGCTCCTATCGCAGCGAGAATAAACACCATGTTCAACCACGATCCTAAAATCATCGTGGATACTACAATTCCAAACACCCAAAAGGTGATGGTATTGAAATAAATGGATTTGATATGATTAAGAAATCGTTTCAAAGGTTTTAACGTGGAACTTCAACTTTTTCTATGATCTGCTGTAAAATTGTCGAAGCAGGAACACCTTCCATTTCACGTTGAGGCGAAAGAATAATGCGGTGATTCAATACTGGTTTCGTTACCCAGCGCACGTCATCAGGGGTTACAAAGTTTCTCCCTCGCAGCGCTGCACTAGCCTTTGACGCTTTCATTAGCCATATTGCAGCCCGTGATGATGCCCCTAAAAACAAGTCGCCAGTGATACGCGTTTCTTGAATTATACCTGCGATATACTCTAACAGTTGATCTGAGATTGTAATTTTTTCTATTGTTGCTCTAAGCTTTACTAACTTTTTAAGATCTACCACCTTCTTCATGGAATCCGCTTCTTTCATATCGAAGTCGTTTTGAAAACGCTGCAGGATTTTTATATCTTCATGAAGGCTAGGGTAATCAACAATAATTTTAAAAAGGAACCGATCTAATTGTGCTTCAGGTAGATTGTATGTGCCTTCATTGTCAATTGGATTTTGTGTTGCCAATACCATAAATGCATCACCCATACTGCGGGTCACTCCATCGACAGATACCTGTGCTTCTTGCATCACTTCAAACATTGCTGCTTGTGTTTTCGCTGGAGCACGATTTATTTCATCTGCCATTACAATATTGGCAAATATAGGACCCGCTTTAAATTCAAAATCGTTCGTTTTCGCATTAAAGATGTTGGTTCCCAGAATATCGCTTGGCATTAAATCTGGTGTAAATTGAATTCTACTGAAATCAGCGTTTACCGTTTGGGCAAATAACTTTGCAGTTAGCGTTTTAGCGACTCCTGGTACTCCTTCTATTAATATGTGCCCTTTGGTAAAGATCGCAATTATCATCAAATCCATTAATTCTGTTTGACCAACAATCACCCGGGACAATTGCTGCTTTATCGCATCAGCGATATTTATAATCTCAAGGATTTCGGCTGTTACACCTGGGTTGACAATGGCTGATTCAGAAGCAGTTTCTGCACTAGAAATTTCGTCTGGAGTACTGTTTTCTTTAGGATTTACGACTGGTAGTTCGTTTTTTTCATCGCTCATGCTGTATTTATTTGTTTTAATGCGGAAAGATAAAATCATTCACGAGTAAATTATAAAAACAGGTCATAATTCTTTAAGCTTGTTTCATTTGTGCAATGCTTCTTAACACACAGGGGGATTATTTGCACAATAGTTGAGTTATTTTGTGTCAATGGTTTAACTTCGCCAGCACTTATTAATTTAAAACGGTTTAATGAAATTTATAGTTAACACCTCTGCCCTATTAGCGAAATTACAAGTCGTTATTGGCACGGTAGCGGCAAAACCCATTTTGCCTATTCTCGATCACTTTTTATTCGACATAAAAGACGGAGTATTAACCATTACGAGTACGGATTTGGAGACAAGTATGTCTACTACGATGGAAGTACAGTCGGAACAAGATTGTGTCGTTGCGGTTCCTAGTCGATTGACTATGGATACACTAAAGGCACTTCCAAACCAGCCAATTACGTTTACGTTGGATGAAAAAACACATGCGATTGAGCTGCGTTCTGAGAATGGTCGCTATAAACTATCTGGGCAACCCGGAGAGGATTTTCCGAAAACGCCTGCGTTGGATTCTGACACCTCTTTTGAAATGAATTCAATGACTTTATTGAGTAGTATTTCAAAAACAATTTTTGCCACTGGCACGGATGATTTGCGTTTGAATCTTACCGGGGTTTATGTTGAACTGTTTAAAGATTCAGCAAACTTTGTAGCCACAGATGCAAACAGATTGGTTCGTTTAAAACGTACTGATGTTAAGCCAGGTGTTGAACATTCGTTTATCCTACCTAAAAAGGCTTTAAACTTACTTAAAGCAACCTTGAGCGATGATGATTCAATTGTTCAAATTGACTATAACTCAAGTAATGCATACTTTACATTTGGAAATGTAAAACTGATTTGTCGTTTTATCGATGAACGTTATCCTGAATACACTGCGGTAATACCAGATAAGAACCCAAACGTTTTAACCATCAACAGAATGGATTTGTTGAACAGTGTTAAGCGAATCAGTATATTCTCAAACAAAACTACACACCAGATCCGTTTAAAAATTAGCGGCAGTGAATTGGTAGTTAGTGCTGAGGATATCGATATGGCCAACGAAGCGACTGAACGCTTGACTTGTGCTTATGAAGGTGTAGACATTGAAATTGGTTTTAATTCTAAACTCATGCTGGATATCTTAAACAACATAGATGCAGTAATGGTTAGAGTTGAGTTGTCTGAACCAAGTAGAGCTGGTATCATATTACCAGATGAAAATGACGAAAACGAGGATTTATTAATGCTCGTAATGCCGATGATGCTCAACAACGCATCGGCTTAAAATATGGTTTGTCACAGTTGCAACAGTTCAGTGTCAGAAATCAAATTCGGTTGTATAACCGTTCAAATCTGATACTACCGTGACAGTTAATGGAGGTCATGTGGCTTACATTTGAAATAAGACTTTTAAACGAGTCTGAAAGCCAACAGCACGACCCTGGTACTAGGTATCAGGGTTTTTTTATGCTTAAACCCGAAATATGCATTAGAAAATCTATTCCGAGCTAAAATCCCTGCAAAATCAAAACATGAATTGGCTTTTTCTTATTCACCATAGCGATGCTATGCTAAATTCGAAAAAAGCCTTGATTTTATTGTGTTTTTACCTCTCATAACGAAGTTCTAATTCATAATTCGGGTTAAATTTAAATAGCTTTGTTCCATGCGCCTTGTAACCCTAGTGACAGCAGTACTTCTTTTAAGTTGCACCTCAAAAAAGATACACCCTGTTGATGCGGCTTATCTAAGGCTTCTTACCCAAAGAATCGATTCTGCTGGGCACAACATGGACTCTGTTATCCAAAAGTGCGAACAAGCTATGATTGATGCTGGTTATTTTAAAAACCATGAGTCTCAAAACTACATTGCGTTTATAGAATCTATACAAGTATCTGGTGACATTGCACCGCCTAAATGGTTGATAGGTTAAAACACCGCAATGCTTTTAAACGGACTTGATGTTTCGTATAATAGTATTGATACAAGTAAATTGGCTAAACAGAATCTGAAAGACACTTCTAGTTTCGCAAACAAAGCGGTACGTATTTTTGATGAGATCAACAGCGAGCAAGACATCTCACCAGAAATTATTTCAGAAAGTGTATTAAGAAACATCAATATAAAAGACTTCGACTTCCCGCTTTATTGACTGTTGTTCTACAAATTCCTAGTTAGAACCGTTGAGGTCGACAAAGGGTTACGCGTTGAGCTCCGACGTGCCGACCGAAGATTTGGCTTTAGACACCAATTTAGTCTTGACAATAATGATTGAAAGTGATGACAATCTTTTAGTCGCAGGAGCGTCCATAGGTTTAAGTGAATTGACCAACTTAACTAAAAAGTTCTTGCGCGATACATCTTCTGACAATGCCAACAGCTCAACTGACCCATCACAAAAGACCATTTCCCTTAAAAATCAAAGAGGTACAACGGTTACAAGATATGTAAACATTTATAACGAACTCATACGAGCCTAAAGAGAAGTTCGAGAGGAACTGTCCCAAGAAAAATTTGGCGCTTCATATAAAGAGTTAGAATTTGATCAACAAAAAGAAATTCGAAAACAAGTCCCGATGCGGATAAGGGAAGCGGAACCTGTTGCCTACTAAACCACTATTTTTGTACCATGCGAATCGACATCATTTCGGCAGTACCAGAATTACTAGATGGCCCAGTAAACCAAAGTATACTAAAACGTGCTGCGGACAAAGGTTTAGCAGAGATTGTAGTGCACGATTTACGGAATTATGGTCTTGGACAATACCGACAAATAGATGATAAAATCTATGGTGGAAGTGCGGGAATGGTGTTAATGGTTGAACCAGTTGCAAAGTGCATAAATGACCTTAAAAAGGAAAGACAGTACGACGATATCATATACATGACCCCAGATGGAGAGACTTTCAAGCAATCGATTGCAAATGCCATGTCGTTACAGCAAAACTTAATCTTACTCTGTGGGCATTATAAAGGCATCGACCAGCGTATTAGAGACCATTTCATTACCCGTGAAATATCTATTGGAGATTTTGTATTAACAGGTGGGGAATTAGCGGCTGCGATTATTGCGGATGCTGTTGTGCGATTGATTCCAGGTGTCATTTCTGATGAGACCTCTGCCCTAACCGACAGTTTTCAAGACGGATTATTAGCTCCTCCTATTTACACACGACCGGCTGATTTTAATGGATGGAAAGTTCCAGGCATTTTACTCTCTGGTCATTTCGCAGAAATCGAAAAATGGAATGATGATATGGCGTTGAAACGGACCGAGGAACGTCGTCCAGATCTTTTAACGGATTGATTTTCCAACCTCTTCTTTTTAATGTAAAGGCTTATCAGCCTACTGATTTTCATTTTTTTCTTGATAAAAAAACGAAACAAACGTGTCCGACCACTGGCGGAAAAATCAAGACTTCTGAATTTTTATTTGAACTCTACGAAGGTCTTTTCTTCCCGCATTCAAAGCCGCTGCGCTTTCCTGCCTGCTTAGCGCAAACCCGTCTCACAAAAGCATTTCTCGATTTCTACATAAAACTTAAAATGTCAATTATAATCATGCAAGAGTTGACGTCAATGCGAAGCAGAGCGAGGCAACACAGAAATACGAGCCGGCGCAGGGGTGAATGGAAGAGGCATTAGAAAATCAATAAAAGTGCTTGCATTTCCCTGCCAGTAGGCTGGGCCTTTTCTTAGATTTTGTATGCCTCAAACAGAGCGGGTGGATAGCATATTTCTGTGAGGGACTTCCGTCGGTGGACGGACACAGTTTTGTTTACTTTTTGATCTACAAAAAGTAAAATCGGGTTTTAGGGTTGGGAAACCCTAATAGAGAAAAATCGCTATAGGGCGATAGCCCTAAGAATCAATAAAACATCATAGACAACAGCCCGGTAACCATAATATACTTCGCAATTGTACTTAACCGACTATAATCAGATTTCTGCTCGGACGTATAGGCAAAATAAACCAACGCAATTAAAGGTAGCAACACGCATAACGCATGATACGCCATCACAACTCCCTGGGTGGGCATGTTAAATTGTCCCTTTACCCATTGAAGTAACAAATTGGAATATGAAACCAGACTAAACACTGATGTGATTAGAACAATCATTCGGCTTTGTCGAATCCCCGCAAGGACGGGAAATGTTCTATATCCAACAGAAGTATCACCCTCTATGTCCTCCATGTCCTTTACTATTTCGCGGACATAGGTTATAAGTGCCGCAAATCCAGCATAAAAAATTATCAATTTTCTGTCTTGCGTTCCAAAAACCAAAAAGACGACATAAACGCTAAATGCCGCCAACAAGCTAACACTGAAATTTCCAATTAACGGAAGTCGTTTAAGCACTAAGGTGTAGACTATCAAAAGTAACGCTACACATAAATAATAGTAGAATAACTGAATAGAAATCAGCAAACAAAGCGCTAATCCTAAGGCTGACAGAATAATATAAGTCATCCAGAACAACAGTTTTGACCAACTTGATATATATGTTTTTGAGGGCTTATTAATTTGGTCGGCAGGTCGATCCATCCAGTCATTGAATACATACCCTGCAGCTGTGATACAAATTGATGCCAACACAAGACCGATTAATTCTCGGTTGATTGGAGCATGATCAAAATCCAGATAATAAAACGTAACCATCTGAAGAATGGCAACGATGAGCAGGTTGAATGGTCTAAATACCAGTAATGATTTCAATACTATTTCTTAGGAAATTTCATCCGGTAGTCAACTGAGATGTTGCCCTTACTGATGTCTGTAAGTTTGCCTTTAATTAATCTTCGTTTTAAGGCAGATATATGGTCGATAAACAAAACGCCTTCAATGTGATCGTACTCATGTTGAATAACGCGGGCAGTCATCCCATCAAATTCTGCTTCATGATTCTTGAAATTTTCGTCTTGAAATCGAATTATAATTTTTGCATTTCTATCGACATTCTCTCGAATGTGTGGAATACTCAAGCAACCTTCTTCAAAGGTCCAAGCATCATCAAATTCTTCCAGTATTTCTGCATTGATAAACACACGTCGCTGACCATCCTTTTCTTCGTCGTACATGTGTCTGCTGTCAATTACAAACAGGCGAATGGCTTTCCCGATTTGAGGTGCAGCAAGTCCTACCCCATTGGATTCATCCATCGTTTCCATCATGTCTTTAATTAACTGACTTAACTCTGGATATTCTTTATCAACGGGTTTGCATGTTTTCCTTAAAACGCCATCTCCATAGGCACGAATGGGTAGAATCATTGTCTGTTTTCTAAATAATCCTGCAAAATTAAACTTGCACTCGTAGAATCCAATAATGATTTGTCCCTACGCTGTTTCTTTTTAACCCCGCTTGCAATTAAGGCCTGCATCGCCATTTTAGACGTATACCGTTCATCACATCGAGCAATTGGCATTAGTGGTAATTTTTCTTCAAGTTGTTTTATAAATTTCAGGATCTCGACTTCTATGCCCGATAATTCCCCAGACATTCGAAATGGCTGACCTACCACGACCGTCTCAACTTCTTCTTTTGTGCAATAATTGGTTATGAAGTCTACCGCCTCCTTGTTTGGGACTGTGGTCATAGGACTTGCAATAATCTGCAGCGGATCCGTTGACGCAATCCCAACACGTTTCATTCCAAAATCTATTGCTATTATTCTAGCCATGGGTGCAAAGAACGCGATTCTTTATGAGTAGTGAGTATGAAGTATTGAGTATAAAGAAGTGTTAAATTGGAAAGTAGTCAATAGGAATTAGGCGGTAGCGCTTCTATCTGCTGTTTACAGATTTGGTCTGCGGTACGGAGACTGCGGATAACCTATAGACTAAGAATACCAAAAGATTCACAAATCGTTGAGTCATAATTCTATTCTAATCGGAACGATCATTTTCATTCGAACCGGTTTATCACTTGCCATTGCGGGTTTCCACTTTGG
>JBLING010000030.1:0-14648 GCA_047639155.1 bacterium | reverse complement strand
ATGGGGTTTAGCACAACAAAAAATACCGGACGCTACGCGGGTTTTGGTGTCTCTTTTTTGTCTAACAATTATTTCAATCCAGTAACCTCTTATCGCATCCAACACAGTGTTGTCTCTAGCTTTAGCGCTGGCATTGGTAGTCTAAATTTTGAGGGTTAGAAAGAATTCGAGGGGAATTATTACCAAGATTTCGTGGGCAAAATAACAGAAGAAAATGTCCAATATAGTTACAGAATTTTCAGACTAGGCTATGAGATTATTCTCGACCGTGTTGTACGGTTCGACATATACCCTATTCAATTTACTTGGTACACAATAAACGACAATCCAACATTAGAACATCAATATATTCCAGCAATTGGTGTAACAAGAAATGGAGTATTCAACCCTGGTGTTGGTGTACATATCGTCTTTAATAAAGTCAAAAAGAAAAAGAAATGAGAACTCAGCTTTTAATTCTATGCGCGGTTTTTATGTTTGGATGTTCAGACAGTCCGGTTGTGGATTGTGATGGATTCGCCAATGAACCCAGCATGACGTTTAAAGCGAGTACAAATGATACCTTAGGTATTTTCTTTTTAAACGCCGACGGGGCTGGTGATACTGCTTTTGCGCATAACGGAGAAACACTGTCCATACCCATAGATATGAATAGCGACACCATGTTTTATGATATACTGGGTTATTCAAACTTAGGTAGGCTCGTTTTTGTCTATTCATTAGTCCAAGAATACTGTAAGACCTCAGATCAGCTAAAACAGTTTTTTAAAAGTACCAAATTCACTCCACAATCCACATATCTCAATGTACAAACGGTTATTGATGGGAGTTCTACGGATATAGATACCAGTGCTGGGTACGCCAGTTTTTTAAACCAAACGCGCACTGTAAGCTATTTCAAAATAGACTTATAATGGAATCAAGTTATTATCAAACCACTTTTGCCTCAAGTGATTTTCGAAAGCAAGATTTGTCGAAGGTTGAGTTTGAAGACTGTGTTTTCACGCAATGCGATTTTACCGAAGCCAATATTTCCGAGGCAATATTTATTGATTTCACGTTTAATCATTGTGATTTTAGTCAAGTAATAACCAAGAAATGCGCATTAAGAAATGTAACGTTTGGGTATTGCAAACTGTTGGGATTTAGATTTGACGACTGTAACACATTCTCCCTCGAAGTGTCATTCGAAAACTGCAACTTAACTTACGCTTCTTTTTTTGGACTATCCTTAAAGGGAACCACCTTTAAGCAATGCAAACTTGAAGAAGTAGCATTTATTAAGGCTGATTTAACAAATGTTGTCTTTGAAAATTGCAATTTGTTGCTGGCGGCATTTAACCAAACAAACTTGTCAAATGCAGACTTTACTTCTTCCGAAAACTATTCGTTTGATCCGACTCTTAACAATATAACGAATGCAAATTTTAGCGCCCAAAGAGTCCTTGGCTTGTTGTCGCATCACAACATTCACATTATTCCATGAAACACTTAACGACTAAACGTATACGCATTCGTGAAGCTAATGAAGATGACGCTGAGTTCTTTTATACACTAATGAATTCGAGGGGTTGGTTAACCTTCATTGGCGATAGAAAGATCAGGACAACAGACGACGCCAAAACGTATATTCAGACGAGCCTTATTCATCATTACGCCAATTTTGGATATGGGTTATTCGTTGTTTACAATCACACTACAAATCAGCCCATAGGAATTAACGGCTTTCTCAAACGAGGATATTTAGATTATCCCGACATTGGTTTCGCTTTTCTTCCCGACTTCAACAATCAAGGATATGCGCTTGAGTCTTCTAAATTGCTATTGGAATATGGAGTTTCTCAACTAGGATTTACCCGTGTTCACGCCATTACTGTCGATACAAACCAACGCAGTACGCATCTTTTAGTTAAATTAGACTTCTCATTTCAAGAAACCATTAAACCGA
Organism: bacterium; assembly: GCA_047639155.1. Taxonomy (GTDB): domain Bacteria; phylum Bacteroidota; class Bacteroidia; order NS11-12g; family UBA9320; genus UBA987. Next base: position 12,700 of record JBLING010000030.1, on the reverse strand, counting down.
ATGATCAGCACTTGCTGCTGTATACTTTCACAGGTTAATCTAAAATAATACGTTATGCAAAAACTACGAAATCAAATACCGTTTTATCTAATATACAGTAGGGTAGTTAGCGCACTTGCACTCATTTTATTGGCATTTACCGATTTTGCGGAACGCGATTTTGTAATTGCTGCTTTGATACTACTTGGGCTTGTTTCGGATTTCTTTGATGGATTTTTGGCCCGAAAGTGGGGTATATCGACCGAGAAGTTGAGAATCTGGGATTCAAACGTCGACCAGGTCTTTTGGGTGTCTGCAATTGGAAGTATATTCTACCTCAATCAAGCATTTGTACTGCAATGGTGGCAATGGATAGTCGTTGTTGTGGCTTTGGAAACCGGAGCTTATTTTATTAGTTATTTTCGTTTCAGAAAGCCAGTTGCTACGCATTCAATACTATCGAAAATCTGGATCGTCACACTCCTATTCTTCTTAATTGATTTATGTATACTGCACACAAGTAGCTGGTTCTTTTGGTCGTGCGTGATTATTGGCATTATCAGTCGCTTAGAAATTGTGCTTATTTTACTTCTGCTCAAAAAATGGGTAACAGACGTCCCTTCTGTTATACAAGTGTCTAAAATCAACAAAGGCATATCGATTAAAAAGAGCAAATGGTTTAATAGTTAGCTAGTTAGAAGGTCGAAACGGCCAAAAATTCTGACATCACGTTGACAAATCTATGAACAACAAATAAAATTTAGACGTAGATTGGCTGCACTAAAAATTTCTACAAAATGAAATACACTTTTAAACTAGTTGCCATTCTGCTAACTGCTACGTTATTTACACTTACTGCGTGTAAAGATGACGCTGATCGTGACCTTATCCGAAAGTTCATCAAAAAGAAAAAAGAAAAAAAGGATGATACCCCTAAATACGATTGCCCTAAACTCAAATTAAACTTTAAAGACAAGTGTAAAACCAAAGACGGTAAAGTCGGTTTTGTCAACAAAGATTGTGATTGTGAGACTACAACAGACAAGCCTAAATACGACTGTGAAAAGCTTAAACTTAACGTAGGCGATAAATGCAAAACCGGTGCTGGAAAGGTTGGAGTTGTCACGAAAGACTGCAAGTGTGAAGATAAAGATCACACACCTGATTATGATTGTGAAAAGCTAAAACTCAATATTGGTGACAGATGTAAAACTGCTGCAGGAACAGCTGGCGTTATCAATAAAGATTGCAAATGTGAAGGTAAAAACAATACGCCAAAATACGACTGTGAAGATATTAAAATGAATATTGGTGATAAATGCAAAACGGCTAGTGGTGCTGCTGGTGTCATCAACAAGCACTGCAAGTGCGAAGCTCATGACAATACGCCCAAATACGACTGTGAGCATTTGAAACTCAATATTGGTGATAGATGTAAAACTGCCGCTGGAACAGCTGGAACTGTCACTAAAGATTGTAAATGCGAATAGACGGGTAGATAAACTGCACTAAAAAGATTCTAAAATCCTGGCAGTTATGCTGGGATTTTTTTTGATTACTTTTCTTAAACAAATGGACATACAACTCAGGCCTTTGCAAAGTTCATACGCTAAAGATTTAGCGCTGCATGCAAACAACATAAAAATAGCAAGTAACCTAACGGATCAGTTTCCTCACCCATCTTCGATAGACAACGCAAACCAATTCATAGGGATGATGATGGGTAAACTCCACCTAATGTGCTGTGCATTGAAGTTGATGGAAAGCTAGCTGGTGTAATAGGCATTCATTTACAAGAAGACGTGTGGCGTAAGAATGCAGAAATGGGATATTGTTTGGCAGAACCTTTTTGGGGGAGAGGGATTATGACCCAAGCAATTAAGCTGATGACAATTTACGGCTTTGAGCAATTTGACATTAATCGAATCTGCTCGCCCATATGGTTATAACCTTGCCTCTCAGCGTGTCCTGGAGAAGGCTGGTTATTCACTTGAAGTTAGGCTTCAAGGAACAATTGTAAAAAGCGGGGAAGTACATGATGAAGTTATTTATGCAAGAAGAAACACCTAAAATAGAACGGGAAATAGGTCGTGAAATAACTTAAATTCTGCTGACCATTCTGACGTGGCTTAATAATTGATTTGTTTATGATCTAATCATTTCAATTATGACTAAATATATACTTACTACATTGTTTTTACTCTTTACTGTTAGAGTCGTATATGCGCAAGAGCACTTCGCACAAAACGTTTCAAGTTTTTATTTCATCGACACGTATAACAATCAGATTAATGCCTATAGCTCCGTCACTGGCACATGGTCATCTGTTAAATATGGTGATCAAGACCGCGACATAAAAGTTTCAATGCATACACAGAACTTTGTTTTCAAAGACATGAACAACAATAAAGTCTATGCATATAGTGCAGTTACTGGTAACTGGGATTCTAAAGGCTATGGTGGCCAGGACCCAGACATTGTTGTACTAGCAAACGATGGAAACTTCATTTTTCAAGATGGCTACAACAACACTATGAGTGCTTTTAGTGTTCAGACTGATACGTGGTCATCGATTTCGCATGGCGGACAAGACAGTGATATCCATATTCGTTTCTTGAACAACTAACTGCTGGTTTAAAAATGAACTATTTGTCGATACAACTGTTTTGTTCAATACAAAATCAATTACGCTAAACAATATGTTTTCGATATTTAGGAAAAAATCACCGGTCGACAAATTACAAATGCAGTACGACAAGTTAATGCAAGATGCGCATAGGCTCTCCTCCGTCAACAGAGCTAATAGTGATAAAAAGTACGCCGATGCAGATGCAATTGCAAAACAAATTGAAGCCCTGTTGCCCTAATTGACTTTGGGCACTTTTCAATTCAAGCAATCGCAACTTGTGAATGCGCCTGTAAAAGAAGTGTGGGACTTCATCTCGTCTCCATCAAATCTTAAAGAAATTACACCTGATCACATGGGCTTTGACATCACGTCTGCTGATATTTCACAAAAAATATATCCAGGACTTATCATAAGTTATAAAGTGAAGCCCCTTTTAGGAATTAAGATGAACTGGGTAACTGAAATTAAGAACGTCGTTGACAACCAATTTTTCGTTGACGAACAACGCGTCGGCCCATATACAATGTGGCACCACCAACATCACATCGAGGCGCAAGGTGATTGTACAATGATGCATGATATTATAACATATATACCTCCCATGGGATTCATTGGCCGCATTGCCAACACACTATTCATTCATAAAAACCTCATCGATATTTTCGAATATCGTAAAGAAGCCCTTAAAAGGAAGTTTCCTTGACTTATTCAAGTAGTGTCTATAAAGATTGTTAATTAGTCATTTAACGTTGTTCGATCCACGCTACGTTTGATATAAAAAAAATTATTACCTTCTGTCCGTAAAAAGACAAAGAAAAGTGACGAAGGATTTAAATGAAATTGCAGACAGGTTAAAAAACGTTCTAAACAAACACAGTCGTGTTTTTCGCGTAACATCAGAACAACCGGAGAATTATCAAGTCAGCGGTACGATTCCAACAATGCAAGGAAAGAAAAAAGTAGATGGCATCTATTTTGCGAGTGTTGTCCCTAAACCTAAAGACGTCCGATTTTACTTTTTTCCTTTGTATACACACAAAGACGGCATTGATTCTCTGTTAACAGACGGTACGCGTAAATTCCTTAAAGGAAAAACGTGTTTTCATATTCGCTATCTCACACCAGAAATAGAGCAAAATTTACAACTGATAACCGATGAGGCTGTCCGTTTATATCAAAACGATAATTGGCTAACAACATGATAAAACTATTTTTAAAAGCAAAACACTGGCAGCTCTTTGTAATTTTCTTTGGCTTCCCTTTACTTCTTCAATTCGTCATATTGGGGAGCTTTATGACTTCACTACCATTTAACCCAAGTGTGGAACCCTCACCGAGTGATATAGCGGATATCTTTAACAACTTCTTTATGTGGTTTCCTGTCATTATGTTGCCAATGATACTTGGATTTGCTGGATGGATATGGTCAATATCTGTAGGACTTCATCCTAAATTACCAGAAGGTCATGGATTAAACCTCACCTTGTTTAAGTCCATGTTGCTTGTTGTCCTATTAATCTCGTTTTTCATGTTTTATATAATGATCAACATGTTTTCTGAGATGTTTACCATGATAGAAAATCAAACAGAAATGACTGAAATGCCGACCTGGTTTGGTCAGATGTTTATGATCTTTCCATTAGCACTTATTTCCATGGGTTGCTCTATCTATACATACTATCATACGGCAAAGACCATCAAATTGGTAGAAAAAGGAAACACCCAACGTAAACCAGAATTCATAGGGGAGTTTTTCCTGATTTGGTTTTATTATATCGGGGTTTGGATCTTACAGCCAAAACTAAACGAGATGATTGAAGACGATTACGTAACACCAAATGAAGAGACAATAGCTTCAAACAATCAGCAATATGACAACTGATATCGATTTAAAGACACATTGGGAAGACGTTTATGGATCTAAGGCACTGGAGGATGTAAGTTGGTACCAACCAACACCTATAACGTCTTTGGAGTTTATTGAAGGCTTGGGTTTGGACACAGATGCGTCAATTATTGATATTGGTGGAGGCGACAGCTATTTAGTTGATCATTTGTTGGCTTCTGGATATTCTAACATTAGTGTTTTAGACATTTCAAAGGCAGCAATAGATCGTGCAAAAAAGCGGCTTGGTGACCGTGCCAAACTGGTGCAATGGATTGAATCTGACATCAATGACTTTACATCAGCTGTCAAGTATGATGTGTGGCATGACCGTGCGGCATTTCACTTTTTAACCCATAATGATGACATCAGCAGGTATGTTGAAACTGTTAGTCGCGGGCTTCGTCCTTTTGGTTCTTTAATTCTCGGCACTTTCTCGGAAAATGGACCAACAAAATGCAGTGGTATAGACATTACACAGTATTCTCAAGAATCGATGAGCAGTTTGTTTGCCGAGACTTTTGTAAAAATTCAGTGCACGAATATCGACCACCCTACACCGTTTAAGACTACACAAAACTTTACGTTTTGTAGTTTTAAGCGACGAAATTACTTCAAGTCATAGGAGAAAAATTGACACAGGACGGTTTGACTCAGGACAGTTTGACTCGGGACAGATTGATCCGTCCAGCATTATAAATTGTCAATTAAACTAGGTTTTTCAACAACGCCTTCATACTCACTTCTTTTGAAATGATCTCTTCAAGTTCATTGATAGCAACGCGTTTCTGCTCCATTGAATCTCGGAAGCGAATAGTAACAGCGTCATCCTCCAAGCTTTCATGGTCAACCGTTATACAGATTGGGGTTCCAATCGCATCCTGTCGACGATACCGTTTTCCGATGCTGTCCTTTTCTTCGTAATAACAGTTGAAATCCAGTTTTAAAGTATCAAATATTTTTTGCGATAATTCTGGAAGTCCGTCTTTTTTAACAACTGGTAAAATTGCGCACTGATAAGGCGCTAAAGCTGCTGGCAATCGAAGTACAGTTCTTGATTTTCCTTCTCCCAAATCTTCTTCTTGTAAGGCGTTTGACATAATCACCAAAAACATCCTATCTAAGCCAAGAGACGTTTCAACGACATACGGAACATAGCTTTCGTTGGTCTCATTGTCGAAGTAACGCAGCTTTTTGCCTGTAAATTCTTCGTGCTGTTTCAAGTCAAAATCAGTCCGAGAGTGAATACCTTCAACCTCTTTAAATCCAAATGGAAAGTCAAACTCTATATCAACCGCAGCATTGGCATAATGTGCAAGTTTTACGTGGTCGTGATACCGGTATTTCGTTGGTTCGATGCCCAGGTTTTGGTGCCATTTCAAACGTTGTGCTTTCCAGTAATCGTACCATTTCATTTCGGTACCTGGTTGAACAAAGAATTGCATTTCCATTTGCTCAAACTCTTTCATCCGCATAATGAATTGTCTTGCAACAATTTCGTTACGAAATGCTTTTCCTGTTTGGGCAATACCGAAAGGCAATTTCATCCTTCCCGTTTTCTGGATGTTTAAGTAATTGACAAATATGCCTTGCGCCGTTTCAGGTCTAAGGTAAAGTTCAGTTTCACCATCAGTTGCACTCATTTGCGTGCTGTACATTAGATTAAACTGTCTCACATCCGTCCAGTTTTTACTTCCTGAAACTGGACAAGCTATACCAAGGTCTTCAATGAGTTCTTTAACCTTATGCAACTCACCAGATTGTAGTCCTTCGCTTAAACGTTGATCAATTTCAGCAATTTTTGCATTGTTACGAGCGATGTTTGGATTCGTCTCAACAAACTGTGCTTCGTCAAAGCTATCTCCAAAACGCTTTTTCGCTTTGGTAATTTCCTTTTGGTTTTTAACCCGATACTTTTCCTGATATTCCTCAATCAATACATCCGCACGATAGCGCTTCTTGGAATCTTTATTGTCGATCATAGGGTCGCTAAATCCGTCTACGTGACCACTTGCTTTCCAGACCTTAGGATGCATAAAAATAGAAGCATCAATGCCAACGATGTTTTCGTGTAACTGCACCATGCTTTTCCACCAGTATTCTCTGATGTTTTTCTTGAGCTCTACTCCATTTTGACCATAGTCATATACAGCGGCTAAACCATCGTAAATCTCACTCGATTGGAACACAAAACCATACTCTTTGGCATGGGAAATAATATTTTTAAAAAGCTCTTCAGACATTCAAATTGTATTGAAGCGCAAAGCTAGTATTTTCTGGTTTAGGGCGATTGCCCTATAATCTCATTTTACTTTTTGTAACAGCAATAGGGGCTTTACCAGTCCGCCAGTGGTCGGACAGGCTACTGTAACCCGGTTTTCATTCTTTTTTAGCAAAAAGAACGAAACAAGACGTGTCCGGCTACTGACGGGAAAGCTCTAAAACTAATAATGCGCTTCGTTTTGGAGTGCTCAGCCCTCCACCTTCCATGCCACCAAAACCCGCCATCGCACACCGTCGATTATTTTTGGCCTCCCGCGCTTCGCACAGTAGAGGGAAGCAGCCTTATACCGAACCTTCCATCTTCTTTGTAATAGTCAATTCAACTTATTTGGCAACTGGGAAAACCGAATAAGAGGGTCTTGAATATTAGTGTCTAATAGATTCTAGATCAGAAATGAATGCTCTTTAAGCTCAATACCGCTGACTTCAACCCTGTATGAATTCATATGATTGGTCGCATGGCATTTAGACTAATCAAAAAATCAGAAAAAAATGGCTGATAGCTATTTGCGTTTATGGTAATAATGTTTGTATGTACGAACAATAAAATGTTTGTTTGTACATACGAACATTATGGCAAACAAGAAGATAGTTTTATTACCTAAGGCCCGCAAAATATTGGTCGAGGTAGGAGAGAATATTAAGTTAGCCCGATTAAGACGAAAGTTTAGTAGTGAACAAGTAGCAGAACGAGCAAACATTGGTAGAACTACGCTATATCATATAGAGAATGGTGATCCAGGTGTAAGTGTTGGCGCCTATTTACAAGTACTTATGGTACTCCGATTGGGTGAAGATTTTTTAGAATTAGCAAAAGATGATGAGCTTGGGAGAAAACTTCAAGACGCCAAATTAACGACTAAAGAAAGAGCTCCTAAACGAAAGAGATAGAATGATGGCAAAGCAAGATAAAAAGCGGTACGTGCATGTGTATGCGAATTGGCAGGAGATAGAGGAACCTATCTTAATGGGAGAGCTACATTCTGAAAGATTAAAGGGAAAAGAAATATTTTCTTTTGAATACGATAAGGATTGGTTAGCATCAGGTCATGCCCAGCTTCTAGATCCGGAATTACAATTGTACACAGGATTACATCACCTCGGTGGAGATCACACGAATTTCGGATTGTTTTTAGATTCTTCTCCTGACCGTTGGGGGCGTTTGCTTATGAGAAGAAGAGAAGCCGCAATGGCGAGAAAGGAAGAGAGAGCGGAGCAAAATCTATTTGAAACAGATTACTTACTTGGCGTTTTTGACGGGCATAGAATGGGAGCACTACGATTCAAATTAAATAAAGAAGGTCATTTTTTAAATGACAATAGAGAGTTAGCCAGCCCACCATGGACTTCATTAAGGGAATTGGAACAGATTAGTTTGAAGTTGGAGCAAGATGACATAATTGACGATCCTGAATATTTGAAATGGTTGAGTATGCTGATTGCTCCAGGTGCTTCTTTAGGAGGTGCCAGACCAAAAGCCAGCATTGTTGGGAAAGATGAAAGCCTATGGATTGCTAAATTCCCAAGTAGAAATGATGAAGGAGATATAGGCGGATGGGAAATAGTTACATACGAACTAGCCATTGCTGCAGGCATAAATATGGCAGATTCGAAAGCACAAAAATTCTCTTCAAATTACTATACATTCCTAACACAACGATTTGACCGGACAGAAAATGGTAATAGAATTCACTTTGCTTCGGCCATGACCATGCTAGGATACACTGATGGACAAGACCATGAAGATGGAATTAGTTATTTAGAATTAGCTGAGTTTATTGCTGAAAATGGTGCTCAGGTAAATGAAGACTTAGAAGAATTATGGCGTAGAATTGTTTTTAGTATTTGCGTAACTAACACAGATGATCACCTTCGAAATCATGGTTTTATTCTCTCAGACCAAGGGTGGTTATTATCACCGGCATACGACATTAATCCTGTAGAAACAGGTACAGGATTAAAATTGAACATTTCAGATAATGACAATTCCTTAGATCTCGACCTTGCCATGGAAGTACACGAGTTTTTCCGATTAACGGAAGATAGAGCCAATGAAATAATGGAAGAAGTAAAATCTGGTTCTGTTGCGTTAACTATGGCAAGTTACTAAATCTTTAGATTTGTCGTTCAATACCCCTGTTATGTTCAAGCGCCACCGATATCCAAAAGCAATAATTCTACAAGCAGTTTACTTTAAACTAAGATTTACCTTGAGTTATCGTGATGTCTCGGAGATGTTACGAATCAGAGGAGTGAAAGTGGATCATAGTACAATTCAAAGATGGGTGTTCAAGTTCAGCCCATTGGTTGAGGCTAACATGCATAAAAGGAAAAAGAAGGTTTGTGATAGTTGGAGGATGGATGAAACGTATATCAAAGTAGGCGGAAAGGACAGGTATTTATATAGAGCAGTAGATAAGTTCGGAAATACCATAGACTTTTTGCTAACCAAGAGAAGGATGAAAGGGTCTGCACAGAAATTCTTGAATAAAGCAATAGGTAATAATGGCAAACCAAGGATTATAAACATTGACAAAAGTGGAGCCAATACAGCAGGCATAAGAGTGGTAAACAAGAGAAGTTTATCTATCAAGAAGATCAAGATAAGGCGAGTCAAATACTTGAATAATATTGTTGAACAGGATCATCGAACCATCAAACGGCGAATATCCATAACAACAGGATTCAAGGAATTCGAATCAGCACAAAGAACACTAGCAGGAATTGAAATAATCAACATCATCAGAAAAAACCAAATAACCAATCCCAAGTCAAATTGGTTTGCCACATTTAAGTCTTTGGTAGCATAATTTAATTTGAGAAATCCTTAAATTTACAATTCAATCAAGTTAATGCAACAGAACCAAAAACAGTGCCTTGGCTTTTTCGATTTTCACGAAGTTACCCTTCGAAAAAAACTGAAGGGTTAAGCACAGTTGTATTTGAAAAATGTTCGACATAAGGCTCCTAAGGGCTCCCACCTCATCAGAAGCAGCCTTATATCGTCTAAAGGAACTTCGTTTTTTCTGTTTAACAGTTCATTCAATATGTTTGGCAAATACTCAACCCTTCAATTTTTTTTCGAAGGGTTCCTGTCTAAAGGAACCTTATGAATGACAGTGGTGAAATCGGAATTCTGAAATCAGAATTCTAAAATCTACTTAAAGATTTTTCCATTCACATACGCATACCGATCATTACCAAGAGACCTCCAAGTAACTACGGCGAAATATAAGTTTTCCGCAGTGCAGCCTAAACAAGGGACATATTCAAATCTTTCAACGACTTGTTCGTTTGCGGCAAACGTGTGCATTTTCCCCATGTCTCCAAATTGCCCCCCGCGGTTTACACGATCATGATCACGGCGATATGGATTGTTACCCGCCTGAACTTCATTCAAACCATCTTCCATTCCATACACCTCGTAATGGTAAGTTGCAGAATCATTGCCGGAATTTTGGACAGCTACGGCAACGTCAACTCTTCCGTTTTCCTTTAGTTTATAATTCAACCCCAAATGAACGCCAGGATCTGTATTGAGTTCTTTCCGCAATTCGGTCTTCAAGTATTCACCTGCCTTTTCATGTGAATAATTGATGATGTCGTAGGTATGCTCTTTCTTGTTCACCCACAATTGAGGAGAATGGTGCGTCACAGCCAATGCTTTTTCAATCGCCAAAGTCGACTTATTGATAAACACATCGTTGTATTTGAAATGTGTTGGCAACATGAAAATACTGTCTCCCATTTCATCGGCAACGTTGTCCGAAACTGGTATCCCAAAACGGCCACAACCGCCACAGTGAATACTCGTAAAAAAATGCAGAAATGGACGATACTTTGTATCGACGGTTGGCACCGCCAATTCCTCAGTTTTGTTCGTATTATCTGTTGTGTCAATTGCAGGGGCTTCCTCCTTACAAGCCGCCAAAAACAGACTTAAAACACAGATTACTAAAAATGATTTTTTCATAACGATTCGCTGGATATGCAATATACCTTTGGTTGTCGGCATGTCGGTTCTTTCTTGACAGAATTAGAATTGTTTTGACCAAAAAAAGAAAAATGTTGTTCTAAATTGCGCAAATGAACCCAGAACCTACCGTCGTTGCAGTTAGTAGAAGTGGAACACACACCATGCAAAAAGCGAATCAGCCTTCTATTAAATTGTTAGAAAATTTCGGCATTGAGGGTGACGCACATGCAGGAATTACGGTAAAACACAGGTATCTCGTTTTTAAGAAAAAAGATGCTCCCAATCTAAGGCAAGTACACTTGGTCCATCAAGAACTCTTTTCTGAGCTGCAATCGACAGGTTTTAACATCAAGCCAGGCATGATTGGCGAAAACATCACAACCAAAGGCATTGATTTGTTGGGGCTTCCAACGAACACAGTATTGCACCTTGGCGATGATGCTCAAATCAGAATTACTGGACTGCGAAACCCTTGCAAGCAATTAAATGGTGTGGAATCCGGTCTCATGAAAGCGGTTGTATCCAAAGACAGCCAAGGCAATATTATCCGCAAAACGGGTGTAATGTCGGTTGTTTTAAAATCCGGGATAGTCAATCAAGGAGATTCTATACGAGTGGCATATCCCTCTAAGCCGTTTAAACCCCTAGTTTGCGTTTAAAAAAGCATAGTCTTTCAACCATTCTTTGTCCATTTAATTCTTGTAGTTATTCTTTGATAAACTTTGACGAATACGTTCTAACTCCATTGGACAAGAGGGCTAAATACACTCCATCATTTTCAATAGCTGCGTACAAGATGTCACTGACGCTAAACAAATCAGTAAGGCTTCCAAAAAGCGGTAAATGACCTATTTCAAATCAGTCGGTTTTTTTGCGCCACTTTTAGCGCCTCCATTTTACTGTGTACATTGAGTTTGCCTCGCCAACAACATCGTAATAAATACAGAGGTAATTGTATGTTAATCCAGCCAAACTTTCATTTTCCGGCTTGGCACATAATGCCAATGCTTTTTCGATTAAACCTCGCGCTGAGTCTGGCTGACCGTATACGATCTGCAGAGATTTTGAACCAAGTTCTTGTATCAATATTGAGTCGGCAACAGAGCTATAAACTACTGTATTACACAGTCCCAATGCGCATACAACCAAACACTTCAAACTTGATTTTACCATATTTAGGACAATAATTAATACGACTGTTATAGATTTATCACTCGACAAGAACTTCAAATAAAAGGTGTAAGCCGTATTAATCCAATTTTTTAAATCTAAAAGAAATACGTACTTCGCCATTGGTGTCGTTACGTTCATTTCTTAAAAGCGATTTCTTAAAAAATGCCGGAATGCTTTTTGGCAGCTCAAGCATAACCCAGTTGTTAGCACTGGTTGTGGTTGTTCCCTTATTGACTAGAATTTTCCCAGATAAAGGCGTCCATGGCGACATGACGGTATTTATGTCCATAATGGCTATAGGTGCCTCGTTTTTTACTTTGAAATACGACCAAGCAGTAATGATTGAGGATGACCGTGAAACAGCCAAGTCGCTTGTCAAGCTAGCCAGCATTATAGCATTTGTATTCTTCGTACTTTCATATGTTTTTCTAGCAATCTTTAGCACCAACATTGCGTCTTATATGGGGCTCTTAGAAACACCATCCTGGCTGTACTTGGTGCCTTTAACCATTTTTTTGACTGCCATGGTCGACATCTTATTGGTATGGTGGAACAGGGAAAAGAAATACAAAAAACTCAGCTTTAACCGTATCGCTACATTTATAGGTAGCGCTGGTTTTAAAATCGTGCATGGCGGACTTAAATTCAATGGTCCAAATGGATTAATACTTGGACACACATTCGGTCAATTGATAAGCGTGGTTTTATTCTTACCGAAAACAATTGTAAAAAACCTTAGCGTCAACAAAGAAATTCTTGTTTATCTTTGGCGTCG
>JBLING010000029.1:0-14719 GCA_047639155.1 bacterium | reverse complement strand
GTTCCGATTCATCTATACCAATACCTTGATCCTTGACCTCAATTATGGCCTTGTTTTTTGTCGCTTTCAAAGTCACTTCAATAGGCAAATCATTCCCATATTTAATTGCGTTCTCCAATAAATTGTTCATTGAGATACGCAAAATGAAACGATCGCCAACAATATCAACGTCATCCTCAATATCAACAGTCAAATCCGTTCGCATTTGGTAGCTATCCGCCAAATTCTTCATCATGTCTGTTATGGAAAATTCCTCTTTCCCGTAGATATAATTATCGTTCTCGATTTGCATGGCGGTTAACATGTTTTCTGTTAACTCGTTCAAACGGTCCGCATTATTTACTGCTTTATCAAGTAGTTCATTGCGTTTGGGTTCAGGCAAATTTCTTGAACGTATGGTTTGCAACAGTAGCTTCATCGTGGCAATAGGTGTCTTTAACTCATGGGTCACCGACAGTAGGAAGTTATTCTGCTGCTTATTCAAATTGTAAATCATTTGAATGGAGTAATACACACCATAAACACCTACTGCTACCAAAATAAAAAGTAACAATGCCTGAAAAATATATAGCCTTTCACGATTGCGAAGTTTTGTTTCAAGCCGATCCATCTGATGTGGTGCAATTTGAATGTCTAAGTCCCAACTTTGAAAAACCTTCGTGTAAACGGCTCTATAACTGCCGTAGTTATATGTTTCTAGAAATGCATTCAACAAATTTGTATCTGCGTCAATTTTGGCCTGCTTGAAGATTATGTGAACCGATTCATCAGAGGAGAAATCGTAGTTTTTACTTTTTTCGATTAACCGAAGTACACATGCCTGTCTACCAGCCTCCAGAACCTGTCTTTGTAAGCCATATTCTTTGTTGCTAAAGTTAACCAACGAGTATGTTAGCCAACCAAAGGACACTAAAATATAGATGATGATAAAAATGAATAAAAGCTTGAACTTCATACACTTAATTGAAGTTTACGAAAATACTTCATTCTCCTTATGCATTTTTTAGTTTGTTTGCACCGTATGAAAAAATTCATCACTTCACGTGCGTTGTCTCTGCGTAATGGACAGGACAAACCCGAGATATGGATTGCGTACAAGGGCGTGGTGTACGATGTAACAAATAGCCGACTATGGACTAATGGCAAACACTATGAACATTGGGCAGGGCAAGACCTCACAGATGAACTCCCCGACGCTCCACACTCAGAAACTGTTTTTAAACGATTCCCTGTCGTAGGGAAACTGCTAGATTAGCACGAGATTTTGTCAACGCGACGTTGGTGTCTTCCACCTTCAAAACGGCCATTCAGAAATGCGTCTAACACTTCAATTGTTGTGTCAAAGTCAATAAATCGAGCGGGAATACAAATAACGTTGGCATCGTTGTGCTGACGAGCAAGGCTGCCTAATTCAGGATTCCAACAAAGCGCCGCCCTGATGTCTTGGTGTTTGTTTGCCGTCATACAAACCCCGTTACCGCTACCACATATTAAAATCCCCAGTGTCGTTTCACCTGACTCGACTGAAGTAGCCAATGGGTGTACGAAATCCGGGTAATCAACAGAGTCAGAAACGTCTGTACCAAAGTTTCGAAAGTTAAACTGGTTTTTAAAATGGTCGATGACTTTAAACTTGTATTCCGTTCCTGCGTGGTCATTGGCGATTGCGATGTTAAGCTTCATTTTCTTTTTCTTTAGTTTCAATTCTCTTGGCAATAAAAATACCTACTTCGTACAACATATAGACAGGTATGGTCAGTAATATTTGACTCATGATGTCAGGCGGTGTTATAACTGATGCAAGTATTAGGATTACGACTATGGCGTGTCTTCTGTATTTCTTTAAGAAATCTGAGGTTACCAATCCAAGTTTTGCTAAAATATAAACGATTAACGGTAGCTCAAAAACGACGCCCGAAGCCAAGGTCAATGTAGATACAAAGGAAACATACGATTGCATTGTAAAGTGGTTTACAATGTTATCCGTCAGTTTAAAATTGATAAAAAAGTTGACTGATAACGGCGCTAAAACGAGATAACCGAATAATACCCCAACAAAGAACAACATCGATGTAGCTAGGACAATACCAGAGGTATATTTTTGCTCGTTTGACTTTAGCGCAGGTTTAAAAAACCGCCAAAACTCCCATAAAATGTATGGCGCAGACATTATTAAACCGATGGTAAACGAAACTACCATTAGGTAAATAAACTGCCCACTTACAGCAAGGTTTTGGGTGTGTAAGTCTATCGAATCAAAGCACAATTTGTCGGTACCATAAATTGTATACGACAACTTACAAAACAGCTTATAGATGGGAAATGACTTATCCGTTACCGCAAATATTATCTTATCAAAAATGAACCTGTAATTCACCATCGCGACGATCGAGAAAACCACAATGGCAATAACAGAACGCATTAAATGCCATCTCAGCTCTTCTAGATGATCTAGAAAAGTCATGCTTTTCTCTTTCTTATCGACGTCCACCTGGTCTAATGGCATTGTATATTATTAGGTTAACATGCCACCGCAAACGTGTAACGTTTGTCCGGTAACATAACTTGACATATCAGAAGCTAAAAAGACACATGCTTGCGCTACATCTTCTGGCTTACCCCCTCTTTTTAATGGAATCGTTTCTACCCATGATTTCACCATTGCTTCATCCAAAGCACCAGTCATTTCGGTTTCAATAAAACCAGGTGCAATTGCATTACAGCGAATATTACGACTTCCAATCTCTTTCGCTATTGACTTTGTAAATCCGATTATTCCTGCCTTTGAAGCCGCGTAGTTCGACTGTCCAGCGTTGCCGTTCACACCAACAACCGAAGTCATATTAATGATTGATCCAGCTCTATTTTTCAAGAAGGTACGCAAGCACGCTTTCGTAAGATTGAAAACAGATTTAAGATTTACATTAATTACTTCATCCCATTGTTCCTCACTCATGCGCATTAACAATGTATCTCGTGTGATTCCAGCGTTGTTTATTAAAACATTGATGGTCCCAAAATCCTCTAACACACTCGCAACCAATAACTCAGATGCTTCAAGTGAAGCGGCATTACTTTTATACCCTTTGGCTTTTACGCCATAAGTCTTGGTTAGGTTTTGTTCTACAACCGCCGCTTTTTCTGCGGAATTCGCATAGGTAAAAGCGATGTCCGCTCCTTGCTTAGCACATTCTTCTGCGATGCCTAATCCGATTCCTCTGGTGGCTCCAGTAATTAAAACAACTTTATCCGTCAGTAAACTCATCTCTTAAAATTTTGACAAAAATATTCTAATGTTTTTGAACGGGCATAAAAAAAGTCCATTCATCAAATGACAAATGGACTTTATCTATAATTCTTATGTTTTATCTGTCAGCGTCTCGCTCAATTTCGAAAAATCCTTTTGAGAACGAACGTGAGTTGATACCCGATTTCAATTCCCCGGTGAAGGTACATTTTATCAGTTCACCAACTTCGCCATATTCAGAAATTGTTACAGCCATAGCGTTGGCAAAATCAGTTGATGACTCAATTCGTTTTGATCCCTCTCCTGTTGCAACCTCGAGTGAAAACCCAGGTGAGTTTTGTGTGTATACCCCAATATCTTGACCTATGAAAGTTAACTCCAACTCGGCTTTAGAAGTGATGCTAGCGCCGGCATTTCCTTTTTCAGAATACCCTACAATGTTGACCAATGTTTCGTTGATGTCTTTTCGGTAACTGGCTTGAGACAAGTTGCCGTCCAATACCAATTGGTAGTTTTGAAAACTAACCGTAAACCCACAAGCCGGAGTATCAACTGCAACAGTATCTTCCGGTGGCGGTAGCGGCGGCACTTCATCAGTACCACATCCAGTATTAATGAAGAACAATGGGCTTATCATCAAAGCAATGATTAGGTATTTTAGGTTTTTCATATCCATTAATTTTTTAGAATACAATAATAATCTTTATTATGAAAAGGAAAACCTCAGTTCCCGTAATTTTTCCCTCCTATTTGAAATAAGAATGCGCCTCAGTTGGCTCAAAATCAATTACTTGGTCTGGATGGGAATACACTTTCATACTTTCCCCACCATGATATGTCGTAACATCGCCCTCACATTGCAGCCAACTGCCTTCAGGCAAGCACACAACATCTGTTTTACTCAAGGTGATGTATTCCATTATCCTTGCTTTTCTAGACTCTCCACCGTGATTGGGTACAGTCGTTTCGCTGTAATGTGGATTTATCTGATAAGGCACCAGGTTTAAACAGTCAAAAGACTTTGGCTGTACAATGGGCATGTCATTCGTTGTACAAAGCGTTGGTCCGGCGACATTGGATCCTGCACTCCATCCGATGTACGGAATAGCTTTTGCAGTCGCATTTCTTATCGTGTCAATCAGGTCGTATTCTTGAAGCAGTTGTACCAATCGAAAAGTGTTTCCTCCACCGACCGCAATTGCTTGTGCATTTTCGATTGCTTGTTTCGGGTCTTTGTGGGTATGGATGCTTGTGATTTTTATCCCAAACGGCTGCAAAGTCTTTTGAACAGTATTGGTATAGGTTTCATAATCAACGGTTACTCCTGCATAAGGCACAAACAGAATTTCTTTTGTATTACCAAGAAAATTGGATATTGCTTCTTTGGCGTGCTCCATGTAAGTCGCTCCGTAATTGGTCGAATTGCTAAGTAATAATGCCCTCATCTCTTTTTTTGACAATGGTAATAAAAAAAGGCCTTTCCAAAATGAAAAGACCTTTAGTTTTAGTATAAAAAGTATAACCCTGTATGCTTAGAAATTAAAAAGGAGTCAAAACCAAGCCAACACAACCGGTGTTTACTTCTGGCCCTCTCCCCGATTTAAATGTATTTGTAGGATAGTACTTCCCAAAGATCACTAGATCTCCGTACCCAAATTGGGCAACATATCCTATGCGGTAATCCTCAAAGCCATAATCACCTTTGACTTTCTTCTTTTCTTTTTTGTTGTTTTCGCCCCACTTTTGTTTCTGGTGCGCACCGATCAAATATCCGGCTTGTATACCAGCGGCTAGCTTGAATGATTTGTCGTCATCTCCTGGGTTGCTTTTAAAGTTCAACATCAATGGAACCGTAGCATACCGGCTAACTATTTTATTTCGTTTGTAGCTTATAACATCATCTACTTCATATTCTAGTGGTTTGGAATCTGGCGTAATTGTTACGCCTTCTTTAAATCGATAGTTATTGAACTCAATTCCTATACCATAAACAAATCGTAAGTGACCTCTATATAAATTAACCCCCTGCTGAATGATTCCCAAGTGGAAGGCTGCAGACATATTTTCTAATTTCAAATCTTCATAAGGCGCCGGCAAATCAACCGAATTCCCTGATATCCAATTGTTTATACCTAGATCCATCACCCACATGCTTGTTTCAACGAATTTAGGTGTAGTGCTTTCTTCAACCTCTTCTTCTTCAAATTCTTCTACCAAAACGACTTCTATGTCCTCCATATCTTCTTCATCGTTAATACGGATAATGCGTTTCATTTTAATGGCCCCACCTGTGTCGATGTCCAACTCCAACCCGTCGATATCCTCGACAGTTATCATTTCTTCATTGACTATTGTATCAATTTTGCCGTTTACGTTTCTAATTTCAATACGAACCCTTTTGGTTTCAATTACCTTAGGCTCAACTTCTTGTGCTACAACTATGGTTGTAAGAAGTAACATTGCTAAAACTGTGATTGTATGTTTCATTGTATTGTATTTCTATTTTAAAGGTTTTAAACTCACCATTGCAGATGCATTGTATTGCAGTGAACTATAGACAATTTGTATTGTCTTATTGTCGGTAGGCCGCACTTTGATTTTCGCATTTCTTAAGGGAGATGTCAAAGCCGCTAACCCTGCATTAATTGTAGGTCGAATTCCTTTATAGGTCTTCTTTTCGTCTTTTGGCAATAGCGACGCCATACTATACCGATGTCTTGCTTTAGGCAATAACGCTGGCTCATTATTGGTCGGTGATAATGCAATACTCATGTTACTTGGCTCAATACTTACAATGGCGGGAGATGGTTGCACTGCTGGGATTTCGTCAACCTCGGGCTTTGCTATTTTTTGGTATTGCTGAACGATTGCTTCACGTTTGACTTTAACTACTGGTGTGTCGTCAGTCACGTCTATAGCTTCTTTACTTGAAGCCATATCATCACCAATTATTGAGCCTTCTACGTCAGAAGAAGGATTAACGATCTCAGTAGCAGAGCCCGCTAGGCCTTCTAAATTGTTTGTTTTGGGCATCAAAAACTGCCACACAGGATAACACAAGGCCAACAAGGCTGCGACACTTACAATTCTTCTCCATTGGACAGATGAGAATACGATTAAAGTTGTGTCCTTTTTAATTAAGTTTTGCTTGCCATTATATACAACTTCCGGTGCATCCAACGTGGTCATTTGCATAAAATCCCAGTCAGATGATAAAGTCTTATCACCGTCTATCTTGTTCAACAATGCTGCTTCTTGTTCAGGCGTTAATTCACCTTCAAGCATTTCGAACAATTCCCAGTCCATGTCTTTTTGTTCTTTCATAATACCAAGTGCATGTCTTTCAAATACGCTTTCAAAAATTGCCGGGCTCGAAAAATATTAATTTTCACTTGTGCCTCAGTCATACCAGCTATCTCCCCAATACTTTTGTAGTCATATCCTTCATAGTCCCGCAATAAAATTGCAGCCTTTTGATTTTTTGGCAGTTTTTCGACCGCAGCATTAACTATTTCTAAGGTATCGGAGTATTGTTCAGAATGACTATAGTTGTTTTCCACCACTTCGTCCATTGTAGTACTTCGTTTCGCTTTGCGAATTATATCGATACAATTGTTATAAGCGATTTTAAACAAGAACGGTTTTGCGGTTGTCATATCAACTTTATCTTTTCTGACCCAAAGTTTTTCAAATGTGTTTTGCACAACGTTTTCGGCTTCAAATTCATCCTTTAAAGTTTTAAGGGCGAATCTAAAAATCCCATCGGAGAGCAACTCAACACACTTATTATACTCTTTGGTGGTCATCAATTGTTAGTGATACGACTGTTCTAAATAAAAGTTACAGTAAAGTTAGTTTTTTTACCCTCCAATATTTAAGTAGCTAGTAATCAGATAAATAAATTAGTCGAAACGAAGCATTTTTTCGCCAAATTTGTACCGTGCAGAATAAGAAACTTTGGTTTGAAGATTGGTTTGACTCACCGTATTATCATTTGTTATACGGCAATAGAGATCAAACAGAGGCCGCACGATTTATCGACAACCTTTTACAGTATCTAAAACCAAAGCGTGAATCTACTTTCTTAGACCTAGCGTGCGGAAAAGGCCGACATGCTTTAGAAATTGCAAATCACGGCTATAGAACTACTGGGATTGATTTAAGTGAAAACAGTATAGCTGAAGCTAACATGATCGATGATGCGCGTTTGGATTTTCATGTTGGTGATATGCGGCATGCACACTTTCCGGATCGCTTTGATTATATATTTAACCTATTCACCAGTTTTGGTTATTTCGACACCAGCGATGGTCAAAAAGAAACCCTCAATGCAATTCATAAACAACTAAAAAAGAAGGGATTAGTCGTAATCGACTACCTTAATGTTGCTAAAGCCGAAAGAGATATTGCAAACACACCGGACAGGACTATCGCAGTAGACGATGTCCATTTCGCCACAAGAAAAAGAGTTTCAAATCAATTCATTTCTAAAGAGATTAATATATTCGACAACGGTGAAAACCACACCTATTATGAACACATTTGGAGGCTGTCTGTGCAAGACTTTGAGAAACTATTGAATATTTCTGGCTTCACAATCCAAACAATTTTCGGTGATTACGAGTTAAACAGTTTCAAACCCGCAACTTCGGAACGATTAATACTTGTTGCCAAGAAATAAATGCCTGATTGGATACAACATATCGACACATCGCTATTTTTTCACATCAATCATTGTGTCAAAAATGATTTTTTTGATATTATCATGCCTATAGCGCGGGACAAATACACGTGGATTCCACTGTATGCATTACTGGTTTTTTTAATTATTCGAAAGCACAAAATAAAGGCCGTTTATGTACTTGGGTTTGCACTTTTATCCTTGGTTTTTGCCGATCAGCTAAGTGCACACGTAATCAAACCTTTGGTTCAGCGTATAAGACCATGCAATGATGCATCACTTTTGCAATACGTACACAATGAATTGGTTGATTGTGGTAGTGGCTTCAGCTTTGTAAGCAGCCATGCAACAAATCACTTTGCATTGGCAATCTATTTCATAATGGTTTTCGCTAAACCAAGCAATAAATTTTATGTTGTATTAGGCTTTGTATTATGGGCTGGTCTGATTTCCTTTGCCCAAGTTTATGTAGGTGTACACTACCCATTTGACGTATTGGGTGGAGCACTATTGGGCATGTTGATTGGTTACGGAGCGGGATGGGCAAACCGATACACGCTTTGTTACCGAGCAGGTAAATTGTTATAACATATTGAATTTCTGGTCATACTTTATACTCTTTTTCTTTCCTCTTCTAGGGGGAACGATTGGTTTGATCATTCAAACCCACAAAACGGAGCAGTTAAAACTGTTTCTGGCATTTAGTGGTGCGTTCCTTTTTTCCATAACTGCAATTAGTATTATCCCTGAAGTATATACGCACGACGCAACTTACAATGTTGGTTACTTCATTTTAGCAGGATTTTTTCTGCAGATCATAATTGATTTGTTTTCGCATGGTGTTGAACACGGACACTTGCACCATCATGAATCAGACAAAACGCCCTATGGCATTTTCATAGCGCTAAGTTTACACGCTTTTTTAGAAGGTATGGCCGCTGGAAGCAACTTGTTTTCTGACCATATCCAAACAAGTTTTATCTTCGGAATTGCTTTGCATGAGATACCTGCAGCATTTGCTTTAATTACACTGTTAAAAGCCTCAAAGGTTAAAAAGAAATACCTGTATACCTGGCTAGTTGTATATGCGTTAATGACCATTTTTGGTGCATTATCGAGCAGTTTGGTTATTTCCTATTTCCCGAATTTTGAAGACTACATGGTCTACCTCGTTGCGCTAGTTATTGGTGTGTTTCTGCACATTTCAACAACAATCTTATTCGAGAATACCGACAACCACAAATTCAGTCGGTTTAAAATTATTGCAATTGCTATAGGTGTGTTAATCGCCTTGCTGAGCACATCAATACACTTTCATTAATTCTTAATTCGAAGGCGTTTATTCCACGATTATCCGCCCAATCTTATATGCTTTTCGTCCTCTTAAATAAATTGTAGAGCGACCGTCTCGCATGCTCACAAATTCCTTTGGCACCGGTCTAAATTCTCTTTTCTGAATTTCGCCCATCGATTCTACTTCTTTATTGCCATCTAAGTCGATTGATGCATGTACAAAGTGATTTGCTTTGTATGATTTCCTATCCGTGCTTCTATCAACATCTAACCCGCCAACGCTATAGGCTTGATCAACAAAATAGAAATGCAATTTATCTCCTTTCACGACCATGTTAAAGCCACTATAGTACCCACCATCATTGGTTGAATACTGCGCCTTATCGATTTTATCATGCCACTCTATTTCTCCTTCTTCGTCGAAACTTACAACAACAATGTCGTTGTAATAATAGTGGTATGTGGTCGTTGTACTTGTTGTGCCGTTAGCGTTTGTAGTCGTAGTTGTTGTTACTCTTACGTAGTATTGCTCAGCAACCATAACCAAGCCTCCGTCTTCTTTCTCAATTAGGTTTCGAATTTCATACGAATACAGTTCTACATTCTTGCCTTTGCTAGCTCGTTTTTTAGTTCGTTTAGTCGCTCTTTCTGACAAACCTTGGATAAGAAAGTCCATATCAAACTCCACCAAATTTTCAACGACAACTTCTAGCGTTTCGTTTTCGATTTCAAGGTAAAATGCACCGGCAGCTCCCGACGTACTTGTATTCGAATACAGACCCGAGCATAAAATATTCCCATCCCCTTTCACGAAGTAGGTTATGTCAGATATAAATTTATTAGAAAGCTTTAAGTCAAACTCCTGACGATCATGTCCTTCCTCAAAAAATCCAATGAGTTTATAGGTTCCAATCGGTTTTTTCTTTTCTCGTTGTGACTTCTGCTTGTAATGTTTCCCCAATACATAAACGTTACCATTGTTGTCAACGTCGTAATCAGATATTGCAAAATCCTTGTCTGCATAAGGAATCGTCAACACGTCATCCCAAAGAATCTCAAAGTCTTTGTCCATAACCACAACACTTACCTCGTCACGCGCACCTTTAGACCTTTTATTAGGTGTGTTGGCAAACGCCATAAGTTTGGAGGAGTCTCGTGATAAAGCAATATCAAAACTGCCGGAATTTCTCTTTGATGTGTACGACAACCCAAATATTTTAGTCTCGTCTTGAAGGGTGCTTAAATCGTCTTGTGAAAGCGTTACAACATACAGATCATTCGTTTTTCTTGACTTATCCAACTTCGAATAGAATAGCAACAAGCCCCCATTAAATGGAATTATAGATTCAATATATGAACGCTTTGGAACGATGTCCGGCGTTAATAATATTTTAGTTTCAATTTCTAAATTCTCGTCGTACCGCACCAAGTATGGCTTCTTTTTTATTGTATTGCGACTAAAAACAACGTCGTTGTCGCCTAATATCAAGTAGCTTAGGTAGTTCTTTTTGCTCAGAATTGGTTCGCTTTGGTTTACTTCAATCCCATCGCCGGAGAATTCTT
Source organism: bacterium (assembly GCA_047639155.1). Taxonomy (GTDB): domain Bacteria; phylum Bacteroidota; class Bacteroidia; order NS11-12g; family UBA9320; genus UBA987. The sequence goes on along the minus strand of JBLING010000029.1, from coordinate 3,935 downwards.
GTGCGTTTGAAAGGGGTATGGTTAGAACGAATATGGTTAAGATTAGAATTAGTTTTTTCATAATACAAGTTTACATATTACTACCGTAACATTAAAGAGCAAAGTTGACATTTATTTGAGAATACTGTAGGTTGTAACCCTATTCAAACGTTACGACACCTAGGCGTACTTCCTTTTTAGTGAAACTTTTAAATGTAATCCTTCCGTTGTTGAGATCGCTAAAGCTCTTGAACTTTGGAACGAACTGTTTCTTTTGCATCACACCCAATGATTGAACTGACTTTTTACCATCAATCATGGATACTCGGACATGAGCAAGGTGGCTACTGTTATAACTGTCGTAAGGTGAGGCTTTAGTCAAGTTTAAACCTGGCATTCCATATCCGTTCACTATAAAAAAGAAATGCAGGTTATCATCAATCATCTTATAATGTGTGAGCTTTTTCCAATCAAGATCATAAGGTGGGCGCACAATACTCGTCCATTCCATTGTATACTGAGCCTTTTCAATCTTCTGAGTCCAATCAACATGACCCTCTTCATTAAAACTAATCACACTAACATCAAATAGGCTCAGTTTTGTACCAGACTGCTGTTCGGTGTCCCAGTTGTATATCCATGAACTCTCTGTAATCATGACGACGGTTCCGTCTACTTTTTCTTCACAACCTCTTATCTTTACCGATAAGCCTTTATTATTTAATTTACTGTAGACGCTTCGTTGAGCGGCGTCAGGTTTTTGTGGTTCCTTGACATAGAAAAAACTAGGTTCCAAATCATTATCGTTCTCAGCTATTAAGTCCCCCGTTATTCCGTTGTATTCGACATAAGAGATTCCTTTTATTCCGTTGTATTCGACATAAGAGATTCCTTTTATCCCGTTGTAATCATCCTCTTCATTCGTATAAGCACAGTAAAATACCACATTGCCATTGCGCTTCACAATGTGTCCTCCACTACTTAGGGATGGCCCTACATTTTCAACTGTAAACGAGGTGGTTACTACTTCGTCTGATGAAATTTCATACCGATTATAGATGGTTGTCCGATCCCGATAATCTTCCTCATCTGTATACGTCAAACCTTCGAAGAAAATGTCACCTTCATTGGTTAACCAGAAATCAAGTTTGTAAATTTTTGTCGCATCAGGCATTGATAGCTCATATGGATCTTCAAATTCTAAATCATCAAACATTTCCATAACAAGAAGTTGTTGTTCGTCCCCACTAGGATTAAACTGGATGACTGCCATCTTATTCTTATCAGGTGAAATTTCGTAATGAAAATAGTTACTTCGAAAATTGAGATCAAATAACTTAGAAGGTGTAATGATGGTGCTTAAATCGTTTCCATCCACTACTGCTAGCAACAATTCTTTGTCAAAAAATCCATTAGGCGAAAGGGTATAAAATATGATTAGTTCTCCTGCAAACTCTTCGAAGGCCAATACACGGGCTTCTTTTGGAATTACGTTGTATGGTATTGGTTTTCCAACGGGTTGCATTGAAGCATCGTAGTTGATAACGAAATATCCCTCATTGGTTTTCCTTAAAACTCGATTTACGTCTGTGTCCGAAGGGATAAACACTTCAAACTTCAGTTGTTTTGTTGGCATCCCCTCCGTTTGGGTTATTAAAATATCCTGTCCGGCAAAAATTTGAGCTGAGCAGGTTAATGAACCTAGTAAGAGGCAAGTTAGCGTTAGAATGGTCAGTTTTTTCATGATACAAGTTTAACAAATCAGTGCAAAAACTGCGAACGACTTTTCCTTTTCTTCAAAAGCGTTGAAAGTGGTAAGTTTGAAGTCCTAAAAAATTGTTATGAATCCTGAACTAATAATAGTCACGCCTGCATATGAAGAACATATCGCATTAATCCAACTCAACAGACCAAAAGAGTTGAATGCATTGAATTTACAAGTGATGGGTGAAATTAGAGACGCCCTAAAAATGCTGGATGAAGACGATAATGTGCGTGTAATAATTATCACAGGAAATGAGCGCGCTTTTGCCGCCGGTGCAGATATCAAGCAAATGGCAGGCAAGGGAGCCGTTGATATGCTCAAAATTGATCAATTCAGTACTTGGGACCAAATCCGAAAAACCAAAAAGCCTATTATCGCGGCAGTAAGTGGATTTGCTTTAGGTGGTGGTTGCGAACTGGTGATGACCTGCGATATGGTTGTTGCATCTGAAACAGCGCAATTTGGACAGCCTGAAATAAAAATTGGAATTATGCCAGGAGCTGGCGGAACCCAACGATTGCCGCGTGCAGTTGGAAAGGTTAAGGCGATGGAAATGGTATTAACCGGCAACTTTATATCTGCTGATGAAGCATTGAAGTATGGACTGATCAATAAGGTTGTTCCAACTGAAGTGTACTTAACAGAGGCAGTACGAATGGCCAAAGACATTGCAAAGCAAAGCCCTATTGCAGTCCAACTGGCCAAAGAAAGTGTGCTGAAAGCGTATGAAATGCCTTTACAGGAAGCACTTTCCTATGAGCGAAAAAACTTTTACATGCTTTTTGCAACTGAAGATCAAAAAGAAGGGATGAATGCCTTTGTTGAAAAACGTAAAGCCACCTTTAAAGGCCAATAGTTGATATCACATAAAAACATATTTCTTCAGTATCTTGCGCAAACGTCTGATGCGCCAATGGCCCTTGAAATTAAAAAAGCCCAGGGCATTTATCTGACAACCAACGACGGAAAACGATATATAGACTTGATTTCGGGGATTGGTGTTAGCAACCTTGGCCACAGAAACCATCGTGTTGCACAAGCCATTCGAAAACAAGTCGGTAAGTATTGGCATACAATGGTGTACGGAGAATACATCCAAGCACCTCAGGTAAAACTAGCGCGTAAACTGGCGGAGGTGTTACCAAACACCTTAGACTCGACGTACTTCGTTAATTCAGGGAGCGAAGCCATAGAAGGAGCGCTCAAACTTGCAAAGAGACATACTGGTCGCACCAAATTGGTTGCAATGAAAAATGCCTATCACGGCAGTACTCATGGTGCATTAAGTTTGATGAGTGACCCTTATTTTTCTGAACCATACGGTCCATTGTTGCCGAACACCCATTTTGCTGAATACAACAATATTGATAGCCTGGATATCATTGATGATCAAACCGCAGCGGTAGTTGTGGAAATCGTGCAAGGAGAAGCTGGCTATATTCAGGGTTCAAAGGAATTTCTTCAAACACTTCAACAAAAATGCAAAGCTGTAGGCTCTCTTTTAATCGTTGATGAAATCCAATCGGGAATGGGTCGAACTGGAAAGCTGTTTGCTTTTGAGCATTTTGGAATCACACCTGATATCCTCTGTGTGGCTAAAGCGTTTGGTGGGGGATTACCATTGGGTGCTTTCATCGCTGCAAAATCAATTATGGAATGTTTGAGTCATGACCCAGTGTTGGGACATATTACCACATTTGGTGGTCACCCCGTGTGTTGTGCAGCAGGGTTAGAAAATCTAAATGTCATACTAAAATCAAACCTCATCCCTGAAGTTGGAGAAAAGTCAGACTTATTTCGGTCGTTATTATCCCATCCTGACATTAAAGAAATTACAGGCGTAGGATTTATGCTTGGTATTCAATTAGACAGCAAGGAACGATTACACAAAGTTGTTGCTGAATGTATAAAGAATGGTGTCATCATCGATTGGTTCTTATACGCTGAAGACAAGCTGCGTGTTGCGCCACCATTGATTATTACAGAGTCGCAGATTAAGAAGGTGTGTAAAGTGATTTTGAGTTCGTTGGAATCAACGCGATAATTTTTATATATATTTAGGGCTTACCAGCCCTATAACCCAGTTTTACTTTTTATTGACTAAAAAGTAAACAAAAAGTCTCTCACAGAAATATGCTTCCAGCGCTCTCTCAATTCACTCCTCCGCCGGCCCGCATTTCTGTGGTGCCAA